>WJKZ01000181.1 GCA_014728785.1 Candidatus Omnitrophota bacterium | reverse complement strand
GGTTTAATGAAGAATTTGAGCGGGCAAAGAGATTCGGCCTTGATTTATCTTTTCTTATGCTTGATATAGATTGGTTTAAAAAGATAAATGATACTTACGGGCATTTAGTGGGAGATGCTGTTTTGCGTGAAGTAGCGAGAGTTATAAAAGAGAATATAAGAGAGATTGACGTAGCCGGCCGTTACGGGGGAGAGGAATTTGCCGTATTTCTATTGGAGACCGACAAGGCCGGCGCCATTATGGTAGCGGAAAGAATCAGTTCCAGGATATCCCGGGAGGTAATAAAAGTATTTGATGAATCTCTTACCACAACGCTGAGTATAGGGGTAGCTTCTTACCCTCAAAACACATTATACCCCGATGTGTTAATTGAGGTTTCCGACAAAGCATTATATAAAGCCAAGGTTTCCGGAAAGAACAGGGTTTGCTGGTTTTAATTCCTTCCTGATAATAAATCTTTATAAAAATTCAAAAATATTTTCATTGAAAATTGCCTAAATCTGTGCATAATGATTACTTTTAATGCTTAAAAAACATGGATAGCGAATTAAAAAAACTATTAGCGGAGGCTGCGCAATGCAGCCGGGAAGATTTAAATTCTTCCAATCCTTTTGCAGAGACAGGCTTTGATAACGGCAAAAAGAGGCTGGGGTGGGCAAGGAGCAATGATTTCAGTTCTATAAGTAATCTCTTAAAACGGCTCCTGTCTTTAGTCGAAGGTAAAGAGAATTTTATATTCATAGGCATGGGGGGGTCTGTAAACGGAATAAAGCCTCTTCTATCCTTATTTGAGAATAAGAAAATTTTTACCCTTGATAATTTAGATCCTGCCGCAATAAAAGATATAGCTTCACATATAGAAGACTGGAGCAAAACTCTGGTTATACCTGTTTCCAAGTCAGGTACGACTAAAGAGACTCAGTTGCTGGCCCACACTCTTAAAGAAAAACTTTCTTCGGAGCTGAATATATCTGTTCCGGAAAACAACTTGTTCTGGTTAAGCGATCCCCCATCTTTTACAAAACTGGATTCGTTAGGGTGGCAGAAAGTTCGGAAATTTCCTATCCAGTTTGATTCAGAGGACGATATAGGGGGAAGATTTTCCTGTCCTAATACCTTGATTTTCGCCTTGCCGCTTTTTTTGCTTTTAAATAAAGATTTCGATTCTCTGGGCAGGATATATAATGAATTTTTTTCGCTGAGAGAGACGATTTCCGGCCTTTCACTTTCTCAGGCTTTGCGTTATAAAGATAAAAAGGATGCTTTGTTCGCTCCTGTTACAGGAAGTGAAAACAACAGGTCTTTTTTCCCCTGGATAACTCAGCTTTTTCAGGAATCCCTTGGTTCCAAGCTGGAAAATTTCTGTGTTAAAACTATCCCCGATTACAGGGAGTCCGGTTTGTCCTCCGTAGGACTCCAAATGAGTATAGAAGACCCTGTGGTTTTGCTTATGGCCCGTATGTATTTTTTTCAGTTATTTATAGCTTTTTTTTCGGCTTTAAAGAGAATAAATTTTGTCAGCCAAAACCATGTTGAGAAATATAAGTCCCGGATGCGACAGCTGGAAGAGGAGGAGGTAAACGGGATTCCTTCCCTGGACCTTGATTCTTTGCTTAATAAGGTAAAAGCAGCTTTGAGGCCGGAGCACCGTTTTATCGAGATAGTACTTTATTGGCATGCCGGCCTCAGGACTATTAATGAGTTGAGCAGGGTTTTTGGCGAAAATTTTAAGGATAAGAGAAATTTGGTTTGTATAGGAAGCGATTGGAACCACCAGTCCTACCAGGCGGCTTTCGGAGACAAATATACTTTTTATGTTTTACTTACGGCTTCTTCCTATGACTCCCGGATAAAAGGCATACCTTCAGCTAAGTTATCTGAAAATGTAAAAACACTTAAAGTAATAAGTAAAGCCACCCATTTGACACTGAGTGATAAATCTTTTCTTTTTTCTTTCTCCCCTTGAGTTTTGCGGTAGCCGGAAGGCATTTTTAGTTTTTCATCCGGAAAATGTTGATTCAGAGATTCCTGGATTTTGTGTGAAAAGAGAGCCGGGGAATAAGGCATTGCAGAGGTGTTTTTCTTACTCTTGAACAAAATTATTATTTATGATAATATTCCTTTTCGCGTTTATATTTATATGAATACCCGGTATTTTAAGCTTTTAACAGTGAGGGGATAGGAGATGGAAAAGATAATAAAAGGGCTCAGGCAAAAGGCAAAACTTGAACCTAAAAAAATCGTTTTTCCTGAAGCTGAAGATGAGAGGGTAGTTGAGGCTGTCCAGAGAGTAAAAGATGAAGGCATAGCTGCTCCCTTACTTTTGACCCATGATAATCTGGAGACGGAGAAACAGGAGGAGTTCGCTAATTTATTTTTCGAGCGCAAGCAGGCTAAGGGAATAACTTTTGAGGAAGCCAGAGAACTAATGGAAAACCCTCTATACTATGCTGCCATGATGGCAAAGCGAGGGTATGCCGACGGTTTCGTTGCCGGAGCTAAATTCACCACATCTTCGGTGATAAAAGCTGCCCTTAACTGTCTGGAGCTTGACAGAAAGACAGGCATAATTTCCAGTTGTTTTGTGATGGCTGTTCCCGATTGCAGCTATGGTAAAAGAGGGGTGTTTGTTTACGCCGATTGTGGGGTAATACCTTATCCTACCAG
>WJKZ01000180.1 GCA_014728785.1 Candidatus Omnitrophota bacterium | reverse complement strand
GTAATTAATACTGCCCCTCCGGAATTTATAAGCCTGAATGCTTTACTTTTTTCTACAGGAACTTTCATATTATACTCCCTTTTTAGCGTATTCTACCATCGGCATAGATTATTAAAAGGGTTTTTTAGCCCCAAGAGAGGCTCTAAGCTGGCCGCAGGCTGCTTCTATATCTTCTCCCCGGGGTTTTCGTAAAACAGCAAGGCAACCGTGCCTTTTTAATTTATCCCTGAACTTTGATATATCCGGCTCATCCGGTTTATCTAAACCGCCGCGAGAAAGGTTAAGGGGTATTAAATTCACCTTGCTCTTAAGGCTGTTGCAGAATTTAGCGAGTCTCCGGGCATCCTCAAGGGAAACGTTAAATCCTTTAATCATTACATATTCAAAAGTAACAGGGTATCTGGAAACTTTAGAAAACTCCTTCAGGGAATCTAATAAAACCCCCAAAGGATATCTTCTGTTTACGGGCATAATTTTGTCTCTCTTCTCATCATAAGCACTATGAAGGGAGACTGAAAGCTTAACTCCCAGTTTTAAACCGGCTAGTTTCTTTATCGCTTTCGGTAAGCCGCATGTAGATACGGTCAGCCTGCGGGCCGGCATCCCCGCTCCCTCTTTTGCTTTTAATATCCTTATTGATTTTACCAGATTACTGAAATTATCCAGAGGCTCGCCTATTCCCATAAAAACTATATTGGTTATCTCTGCCGCTCTGGATACATCCAAATATTGTTTTATTATTTCGGAAGTTTCAAGATTTCTTATAAATCCTCCTCTTGCGCTTACGCAGAACCTGCAGTTAAATTTACAGCCTACCTGAGTGGATAAACATAAAGTATTTCTCCTTTTTTCAGGAATAACTACCGTCTCTATTGAAAGGTCGTCCCTTAGCTTAAACAGGAATTTTTCTGTGCCATCGGCCGATTTTCTCTTACTCATAATTTCAAAGTTTATAAATTCAAAAATTCCCGAAAGCTTTTCCCTTTCCCTTTTCGATATATTTGACATAAATGAAAAATCAGAAACCCCTTTCCTGTATATCCAGTCAAACACCTGCTGTGCGCGGTAGGCAGGAAAGTCCTCCGAGATTAATTTATTCTTTAATTCATCCAGGGTAAGATGATATATGCATACTTTTTCCATCGGCCACATTATAGGCAAAACAACCGGAATTAACAAGTACAGTTAAACGGTAGACTGAATATCTTTAAAAATAAAGATAAAACCTCAATTTCCTGAGAACGGCAGGAAAGGATAAGGCTTTTATAGGGAAAAGTATCTATATAAAAACATATTAAAACCCGTACCAGTAATTAACCAGAGACTTGCCGTTCTGTGTTTGGTCGGTAATTACATTTTTAAGGCTGGTATATTCCAAGAAACCCTGTTTTCCCAATTCTTTTCCGAAACCGCTTTGTTTAAACCCTCCGTAGGAAAGTTCATTAAAAAACATCCCGTAGGTATTTATCCATACTGTCCCGGCACAGATATCTTTTGCCAAATTTGCCGCCTTATCTTTATCTTTTGACCATATACAGCCGGCCAGGGCAAAATCGGAATCATTGGCCAGGCTGACCGCTTCCCCAATTCCGGAAAATTTATCGATTACCGCAACAGGTCCGAAAATTTCTTCCCGGAAGAGAAAAGACTCAGCCCCTTTGCCCTCTATAACCGTAGGCTCAAAAAAGAAACCTTTTTTCAAAGCAGGAGATTCAGGGATTTTTCCACCGCATAAAATCTTAAGACCTTCTCTCCTGGCCTTATCTATGAAAGATAAAACTCTTCTGCGTTGAGCCTCGGACATAAGAGGACCCATCTGAGTTTGAAAATCCATTGCTTGGCCAAGCTTTATGCTCTTTGCACGCTGGGTAAATTTATCTCTAAATTCATCGTAAATCTTATCACTTACCAATATCCGCGAAGTAGCTGTACACATCTGACCCTGATTTAGGAAAATAGAGCAAAGTGAGCCGTTTACGGCTAAATCCAAGTCAGAGTCTTCTAAAACTATTGAAGCTGATTTTCCTCCTAATTCCATAATTAATTTCTTTATACTTTCGGAGGCGTATCCCATTATCCTCTTACCTACCTCGTTTGAGCCGGTAAAGGAAACCATATCTACGTATTTATTAGTACAAATCGTTTTGCCAGCTTCGTCGCCTTTTCCGGTTATAATATTCACAACTCCTTTGGGAAAATCCAGCTCATCAACAATCTCAGCGAGCTCTAAAGCCGATAAGGGAGTGGAGGTTGAAGGTTTAAGTACCACTGTATTTCCTGCAGAAAGAGCCTGAGCCATTTTCCAGGAAGCAATAAGAAGGGGATAATTCCAAGGAACAATAAGGCCTACCACCCCCCTGCCCCCGTGAATTAAATCAGCTTTTGCCCGGCCGGCCTGGGATTTTATCTCTATTGTCTCAGGCTCCAGATAAAATTTTAAATTCTCTGCAAAGTGCCTGAAAGTCTGGGCCGAAGATGGTATATCCATAAAAGTAGTTTCCTTTATGGGTTTTCCGCTATTAAGTGATTCTACTTCGGCTAATTCTCTGGCTTTTCCAAGCAACTTTTCAGATAATTCTAAAATAAGGTCCCTCCTTTTATCCAGGCTAAAATTTCTCCAGGGTCCTTTATCATAAGCTTCTCTTGCAGAACGAATTGCATAATCGACTGTCCCGGCATCAGCCATAGAAACCCTGGCTATTGCTTCACCACTTGAGGGATTAATTATCTCTCTGCTAAGAGCGGCTTTTTCAAATCGGCCGTTTATATAAAGGCTGTATTCTTTCATCTAAATAAAATCTACCTGCTTGAATAATTCAAAAAGGCGACTGAAAGGAACATACCAGCGGGAAAGCATACCCAGGTTACCGTCTAATTGCATCTTGCCTTGAGTGACTGCAACAAAGGGGTCGATTTTTCCCAGAAAAACTTCTTTCCAGATATCTTTGTCCGCAGAAATTACAAAAGGGGCGTCCGCACTATGGTCCAGCTCTACTATCTTTCCCTTTTTGAAATTAAACCTGTAAGCCTTATTCTCTCCTTTAAGCTTTATTGCAAGCGTAACCGTTAAATCAAGCTCTTCTCCTTTCTCGGAAATAAAGTTGTCGTTGTTTACCAACTCTACTATTTTTTCTATATGCCGGGGAGAAAACATCGGATAAGATGCACTTTGGGGGGAAATTCTTTCACTCAGTGCTTTATCTAAATCATCCAGTATGCTTTTATCAAAAAGCCTGGCAACTGCTGCAGTACGTACTGCCTCTTCAAGGCTCTCGATTAAAGCCATAGCCTCATTAAAAGTATCCGAGATGGCAACAACACCGTGGTTTTTGAGAACCACTATGTTATTTGTTTTTAAAGCTTCTATAACTTTTTCGGGTTTAGTTACAGTTGGAGTATCTTGTTCTACCACCGGCACTTTCCCTAAATAAAATTTTGTCTCAAAAGAGAGAGCTTTAAGAGAATCTGCTACTGCAAAATATCCGTTAATAAGAGGTGCATGACAGTGGACCACTACCTTTACCGGAAAGTTCTTATAAACTAATGTATGCAAAGGAAGTTCTGAACTGGGGGGTTTCTCTCCGGAATATTCACCTTTATCGAGGGCAACTTCTACTATATCGGCAGAGGTTAAATTACCCAGATAGGTTCCGCCTGCCGTAATAAATATTTTTTTACTCTCTGTTTTTGCACTTATATTTCCTGATTTTGCTACCGCGAGTCCCTGTTGATAAAGCCTTCTGCCTACTTTTAATATTTCATTCTTTAACTCGTTATTTTTGTTTTCCATATCCTGATACCTCACCCTATACGTCTAAATTTATATGTTTGCTGATAAGTTCACGGGGCGTAATATCAAAGGCAGGATAATACCCCTTCACTCCTGCAGGTGCAATAAGCTTGGAGCCAAATCTTAACAGCTCTTTATCCGGCCTTATCTCTATTTTGATATCCTCACCCGTATCTGCCGGCGAAGGCGGTGGACAGAAGACATAAAAAGGTATATTAAAATGATCAGCAAGTAAAGCTATCTGATATGTCCCGATTTTATTTGCAATATCGCCGTTACGGGCTAAGTTATCGGCACCTACAACTACTTTATCAATTAATCCTTCCTTCATCACCTGAGCTACCATATTATCAGATATTACCGTTACTTTAAAGCCCGAAGAATGCAGCTCCCAGGCAGTAAGCCTTGAGCCCTGAAGATAAGGCCTGGTTTCGGTAACAAAAAAAGATATATCTTTTCTTTGTCTGCGGCAAAATTCTCCTGTCAGAGGAAGCAAGCCGCTTACATTGCAGTGGGTAAGAATTATGTCTTTGTTTTTTAACAACAAAGATGCTTTTTTAGCCTGTTCTATACGCTTGTTTTTAAGCATATCCAAAAAATCCAGGATTCTTTTATCTAAATCATACCCCTGCCTGAACCAGGCTGTTACCATATCGGTCAAGTATCTGAAGGAAAGAGTAGGGCGGCTATTATTCAGGGAATCGGTTGCCCTGCTTAAAATTCCTGCTAAAGATTTTTTACCTTTATTTCTTTTAAAAATAAGCATGAATATATAGAGAACCAGCAGAACCTGTCCTACTGCTCTTGTCTTCATATTTCGTATCAGGCGGCTGGCATCCCTATAATTATTTACTTTAAGATATTCCAGCCTTTGGGGCAGGAGAGTTTCGTCCAGTACATATAGCGTGTCTTTTTTAAATTTGACCGGCCAAAAAAGAGGAGAAAACTTAAGATTTTCCATAAAATGTACTTCTATATTCTTCAAGAAATTTTAAAGTTATCTTTCCGGGCTTACCACTGCCGACTATTCTTTCATTATATTCGGTCAGGGGCATTACTTCCATAAGAGAACTGGTAATAAAAGCTTCTTCGCAGCCAATAATATCTCCTTCGGATAGCTCTTCTTCCCTCAAAGGGATAGATAAAACACCGGCTATATTTATAATTACCTGACGGGTTATGCCGGGAAATGCTCCATCCTGCAGAGAAGGTGTGAAAACCTTCCCCTCCTTTATCAGAAAGATATTGCTCCTTGCACCGCCGCAGAGAATTCCCTTATGGTTAAATATTATCGCTTCCTGCTTTCCTCTTCTTTGCGCCTCAAACCAGGCCAAACGGTTATCTAAATAGCTTATTGATTTAACTTTTGAAGATACCGCGCCGCTTGAGCGCCTTTGAGGAGAAGAAATTGCCTTAAAACCTTTTTGATAATCCGAAGCGTTATAGTAGGAAAATTTATTTACGTATACCGTAACACCCGTTCCTTCTCTCTTTTTATAAACTGTTATTCTTAGATAGCCTTCATTGAGATTATTTTCCGACACCAGTCTGTTTATTATATCCTGCCAATTCTCTTCTGGCGTTTCTATGCCTAAAAACTTGCAGCTGTTTTTGAGCCTCTCTGTATGCATGGAAAAAAAAGGTATCTCTGAGTTGCGCAAACGCATGGACTCAAAAATCCCCCAGCCGAAAAGAAAACCGGGCTCCAATAATTCCTTACTGTCTTCTAACTGGCTGTACTTTCCGTTGATATATATATTCATAAATATTAATCCGGAAATATGTTTTTAAAATTACTGTGGATTAACTTCTCTTTCACTTCTTTGCCCAGCGTGTCAAAAGAGGCTATATTTTTTTCTAAACAGGGATGTACGGGATAATCCGAGCCCCATAAAACGTGGTCGGGGCCGAATAAATCTATGGCCATCTTTACAGCTGAGAGTGAGGCGCCTGATGTATCCACAAATACCCTCTTAAAAATTTCTGAAGGTAAACCGTGCAGGTCTTTCACTATACCGCGTTGTTTAAGCATAAGATAAACCCTGTCGAAACGCTCTTTAAGAAAGGGTGTAACCCCGCCCAGAGATGAGAAGATAAACTTTATTTTAAAATTCTGAAGTATCTCCTCTGTCATGAGCAGGCCCAAAAACATGGATTCATCAAAAGTATACTCCAGAACCGGCATAAGCAAAGGGTCTTTTACTCTCTCAAATCCCAAAGGATTCATGGTCTGCGGATGGACGAAAATAGGCAGGTCTAACCTCTGGGCTGCTTCAAAAAGAGGAACCAGCTCTTTGATTAAAAATCTTCCTTTAAGGCTCGAGGCAAGATTTATGGCCCGGAAGCCTTTCTCTTTCAACCTTGCCAGCTTATCCGCACAATTCCCGATATTGTCTAAATCCGGAAGACAAGCTGCTACTATCCTGGGACTGCTTTTAAGAAAAAGGCCTATTTCTCTATTATAAATATCTGCCTCTTCCCCGGAGCTCTTAAGTTTCCTACCTGCATCCGTAGAAGGATAAACAAGTAAAGCTTTCTCTATATAGTTTGAATCAAGAAAAGAGAAATAACTCTCTCTGTCGTGCCATATACCTTTGTAAAAATTACTGCGCTCGCATATAGCTTCAGGGATAAAATGCGTGTGGGAGTCACAAATCATAATCTTAATTCTCTTAGTTAAATATGTTTTTCTCCCTTAAGAGCTCCTTCTTCCCACTTAGTTACACCTTTCATTACATCCTGGAAGCATAATTTAGCTAATGGGTCGAAATTACTCGTCATTATTCTCTGGATTCTGCCCGGCTTGGAGTAGAATTCTCTCATACACCATGCCCCCAGGCGCCCGTAATCTTCCAGGGCAAGGTATTTTGTAGGCATAACCGGATGAAGAAAATCCCACTTTAGAAAATCAATCTGCTCAGGGTCAAGTTCCCCTCTCTTAACTCTCTGACGCCAGATGGGGGAATTCGGAGCAGGAGTGACATAGCCTATCCAGAGAATATCCGGATCAACCTGGTCGGTAAATTCAAAACGTTGTTTTATCCTGGCCTCGGTATCCTCATCAAAACCCATCATAATATCGGCTACTATGGCGATGTCCCGTGCCCTTAATATATCTATTGTCTTTTTTATCTGCTCAATAGTAATACCTTTTGCGATGCTCTTTAACTCTTCCTTGGTTGTAACTTCTATCCCGAATACTCCCATAAATAATCCTGACTCTTTCATGAGGGGAAGGATTTTTTCGCAATTTGTCCAGTCTATC
>WJKZ01000179.1 GCA_014728785.1 Candidatus Omnitrophota bacterium | reverse complement strand
GAAAGCAACAAAAAAGACAGAATCTACGAATACAAATCGCACCTATTTAGAATTTCTCAATCATCAATTATTCTTCACTAATTTCCCTTATCCTTCTTCCTTTTTTTGTCTACCCTCTACCCCTAATAAATAGGTATCTGTCCCTGTTTTAATAGAGAGAGATGTTTAGGTTACTCGGCCATATGGATAATATATTTATAGGCCAGCCAAAAATGACAAAAGCTTCCCGCCATAACAAAGAACGGCCATATTTGCTGAGCTCCGAAACCCTGACCGGAATCGAACCATTTTATGTTAAGAACAGCTGCCCCCAATGTATAAAGTACACCTCCTGATACCATCCACACCATCGCCTGTTTGGGAAGGGCTCTTACCAGAGGGCGCCATGCAATAACCAAAAGCCAGCCGATGATAATATAAAAAATGAAAAATATGACAATGATTCCATACGGCGGATTACGGAATATCAATCGAAGTGCAATCCCTGCAATCGCCAGAATCCAGGCAATACTGAACAGACTCCAGCGCCATTTTTTCCGAAGAACAATTAGAAAAATGGGAGTTGAGGAACCTACGATTAAAAAGTATATCATAGCATGATCTACTTGCCGCAGGATATTAGTCGCAGCCTGCGAAACCTGTAATGAATGATACAGTGCGCTAACGGTGAACATCCCTACAAGGCTTATACCATAAACACTAAAGGCAACGATATGCCAAGCTTTTCTTTTCCTGACAATGCGGATAGTAAGAAAAGTAATGGCGACAATCGATAATACTGCCCCGATTATATAAAGAAAACCGTCAATGGGCTGCCTGAGGTTACTTATAAATCCAAACATAGTTCTACTTCTTATAATAAAAAACCCTCTGCAATATATTCTATCACAGAGGGTTAAAAGTCAAAGCTCCCCGGGTAGGGCTCGAACCTACGACCTATTGGTTAACAGCCAACCGCTCTACCTATTGAGCTACCGGGGAATAAATTATCAAAGAAACCTTTTACCACCCGGTAGACACCTTATTTGCTACCTATTGCCCGCCACCCTTATTCCTTTATCCAGGCGGATCCGCCTCCGGCGGAAGCTACCGGGGAACATTTCTATCGCAAAGAGCAATTTTTGAGAATCAATTATAACGTATTTAGATTTTTAAGTCAATATAGCATATATGTTATTACCCAAAAAGGATTGGGGTAAAGAAAACTTTTTTAAAATAACTTATCCCCTACCATGCCCACAAAAAAGCCAAGAGTAGCTCCCAGGGCGGGGACCCAGGAATTTTTAAGTTTCGATAAGGGAGCGATATCCTGAAATACCAGGTAAAGGATTCCACCAGCAGAAAAAAGCATAAGAGATGCTATCAAGACCGGCTGGTCACTCAGGAAAAAGTTTCCCAAAAGTGCTGCGAATATTCCGATAAAACTCAAAGGTGCAAATGTCAACAGGCAGCGTTTCCCAGAATACCCGCTGTTTCGCAGATCATGATAGGAATTGAAAGCTTCGGGGAAGTTTTGAAGACCGATAAAAATAGCAAGTAACAACCCCATACGGCTATCGTGGGCAAATACAGCACCTAAAGAAATTGCCTCGGGCACGAAATCCATAAGCATAGCCATCAATTGAGCGAAAGTGCCGCCCTGTCTGCTTATGAACCTATCCAGTAGACAAAACGAGCCGGCACCGGCAAGAAATATAAGCCCTAAATACGAAAGCGTGAGTTTAGGTACTGCGGGAGGAACCAGAACAAAAGCAACGGCAGCCACAAGAACCCCTCCTCCGAAAGCGATAGAGCCGTGAATTAATTCTTCCTTTCTCCTGCCCTCTCGCAACCTTTCGTAAAGGTGAGCTGTAAAGCCTCCAAGGAATACGGTTACTCCGGAGAAAAATGAATAAAGTATGATGATTAAGACTTCATCCATAAGATAGTTTCAGGTTAGCCTTCGTGAATATTCAGGACAGACAGGCTTCAGATTGCAGGCTATAGGTTAGAAGCCACAAGCGAATAAACCGAAGACGAAGACGATTTACGATACGCTGACGAGGACCAAACCTAAACCGAAAACCTGCCCCCCTTTTTCGTTCCTCATCCCTCGTCTCTCTTCCTTGTCCTTCGCCTGCCCTCTGTCTTCTGCCTTCTATCTTCTTTATAATATGAGCTATGAGCAAAGGACTATGAGCCATCAGCCTCTACTCCACTTCTCGTCTCTCCAAAAATGCCTTACTCAAAGTTGCTGAATCGATATATTCAATCTGGGTACCGAGGGGTACGCCCATACCTATACGGTAAACCTTTGCCTTGTATTTTGATAGCTCCTGAATAAGAAATTGGGCGGTTAATTCTCCGTCGGTATCTGAATCCGTTGCAATAATGACTTCTTTTACCTCGCCCTTTTCTAGCCGATTTATAAGCTTTGCCAAATTAAGATCTTCTTCGTTTACTCCCTCAAGCGGAGAAAGTGAACCTAAAAGGACAAAATAAAGTCCGCGGTAACTTGAGGTCTTCTCCACCGCAACAATATCCTTTGGCTCCTCCACTATGCAGACTATATCTTTTTCTCTTTTTGGGTTTGAACAGATGGAGCAAAGCTCATGCGTTGAGAAATTATTACACATCCTGCAGGGTTTGATATATTTTCGGGATTCCTCAATATTGTTGATCAATTTATTTGATTCTTCCGGCTTCATCTTAAGTATATAAAAAGCAATACGCTCGGCGCTCCTTCTTCCCACACCCGGAAAACACGACAAACTCTTTATCAATTCATTAAATACCTTAGGAAAGCTCATCAATCATTCTCGCTATAAAAATCCCCTCCGAAAGTCTCTAAAACATCGTTGACGAATTGATTATCATTAATCTCATCCCTTTGCAGCTTCTTTTTCTTTTTAGGAGTGTTTTGGGCGGGTGCATCTACTGAACCTTCAATCACAAATTTAACCCGGATATCTTTGCCCAGAACTTTTGAAATACTGTCACGAATAAAAGTAGAATTTTTAGTGCTTTCTGCGATCTCTTTATGGAATTTATCCCGGGGGAGAAACCCTATAATAATTAGATTTCCTTTTGAAGAAACAGGTTTTGCGAAAGCCAGATGAGAAGCAAGGGCTGCCCGTTCGTTCTGCATATTGGACAATACATCCTGCCACTTAGGATTAAGAGATAAATACAATACATCATCGGCTGCAATGGGCTCTTCCTCTTTGACCGGGCAATCGGGTTCTTTTTGTCCGTCTGACTTTTCAGTCAAATCGATATCGTAATCGTTATCATCAGGCTCAACTACAGCCTTTTCATCTTTTTTTTTGGGATTAACATTTTTCCCGGAATCCCGGCTTGAAATTTTATGGTGATTCTTTCTTTCTTCTCCCCGGGGAACCGGCTCCGAAAGGTTATTGTTCTTGTTAAGCAGCTTAACCATTGCAAGTTCAAGCGGTATGCGGATAGTGTTGAGCCTTCTGGATAAATCTTTAGCCTCGATTAACAAATCTACAGCCTTAAGAACTTCTTTCAGAGGTATGTCTTTTGAGCTCTTGATGAGAAAATCTTTGCTGTCGGGAGATATATCCACAAGGCGGGAAAAGTTACTTTCATTTACCCCCGCAAGCAGAAGATGTCTTAAGTGCTCGATTAAAGTATCGGTAAAAATAGATAAGTCTTTTCCTTCCCCGGCTAAAGAACCTATCAGGTTTAAGGCCTCCGGGAGTTTACCTTCAACCAGAAAGCTAACCATCTTATTGACTGTCGTCTCCTCGATTATTCCCAGGAATGAAAAGACATCTTTTACCTGGCCCTCCTCTAAAATAACAGGAACAAGCTGGTCCAGTAAGGACTCTGCGTCTCTGATGCTCCCTCCGCAGGCCCGGGCAATAGTATAAACAGTATTATCGTCTATTTTAAATTTCTCTGCTTTAGCGATTTTTTTAAGTTTATCGACAATCTTCTCCAAAGGCAGGAGATTAAACTGAAAATTCTGACAGCGCGAGAGGATTGTAGGAAGAACTTTATGTGGGTGAGTGGTAGCAAATATAAACTTAACATGAGAGGGCGGTTCTTCCAGAGTTTTGAGCAAAGCATTGAAGGCTTCCTGGGTAAGCATATGGACTTCATCGATTATATATATTTTAAAACGGGCATGCGAAGTCATAAGCTTTACATTTTCCCGTAAGGTCCTTATCTCATCTATCCCCCGGTTTGAGGCCGCGTCAATTTCAATGATATCCAGAGAATTTCCTTTCTCGATTTCCGAGCAGCTCACGCATTTTCCGCAAGGGTTAACTGTAGGACCCTTCTCGCAGTTAAGCGACTTTGCCAGGACTCTTGCCATGGAAGTCTTTCCTATCCCCCGCGGCCCGCTGAAAAGATAGGCATGATGGACTCTCCCGCTTTTAATAGCATTTTTGAGCGCCTTTACAACATAGTTCTGGCCTATAAATTCGTCAAAATTCTTAGGCCTGTATTTTAGCGCTAACGCCTGGTAACTCATGATTTTTTAACAGAAATACTTGTTGCCAAACCCCGAAGTTTACGGGAGTATTAAGAGAATGGTTTAACAAATAATCTATAAAATAAATTTGTTAAGTGGTCTTATCCACTATCCAGCGCAT
>WJKZ01000178.1 GCA_014728785.1 Candidatus Omnitrophota bacterium | reverse complement strand
GATAAGGGAGTATTTCTCAGAAATCCAACTAAAAGATTAATAGTAAAAGCGCAACCAAGTAACCGGTTAAAGATGAAAAAAACTGCCTTGAAAAAAAAGATATTACTTATATTTACGGGTATACTTTTCTCTCTTTTTCTGCTTGAAATAGGCATGAGGCTTTCGGGTGCAATTTTGTTAAGCCGTCAGGAAAGATTCAATAAATTCTCTTCGGATAAAGATGCTTATACGATAATGTGCCTGGGAGAGTCTACGACTGCCAGAGGCGGGAAATATTCCTATCCCGCTCAGTTGGAGGAGATTCTTAATGAAAAAAATTTGGGCATTAAGTTTAATGTTATAAATAAAGGTAAAGAAGGGATAGAATCTTCCTCGGTCCTGAATTGTCTGAAGGATAATCTCGAAAAATACGAACCGGATATGGTAATTATCATGATGGGAGTCAACGACGATTGCGGGACTATGGCTTATGAAGACAGCTTTGATTTCAGGGTTAGATTATTTTTTAAAAAATTAAGGGTGTATAAATTGATAAAAACAATCAGCCGTAATCTAAAGGAAAAGCTCAGAAGAGAAAGCTTCTATAAACCGTATAGAGATTTTGCAACACTATTCCGGCAGAACACAAATTACAGTAATTTTTCCGCTCTCTTTAAGGGAAGGGCCGGGAGCCGCAGGTTTGATGTCGGTATTATAATTAAATCTGCGCAGAATTACGGGTTGATGGTTTTTTTTCTTAACTTACCGCAAGTTTATGCGCAGGAAGTTAGCCAGCAAACCGGTGATTGTTCTTCCGCCATACTCAGAGAAGAAAACATTTCAAAGGGGAATTTTAGAAAGCAGGAGGTTAACCGCTCAAATATTGCAGATTTTATTAAGTTGGGCTACGAATATTTTAAAGAAAAAGATTTCGGTTCTGCAGAAATGGTATTCAAGTCAGTGCTTGAGTCTTTCCCTTCTGAAAGGTTAGCTTTGCAGGGTTTGGGGAGAGTGTACGTCAAACAGGGGTTGTTAAAAGAGGCAGAGATAATTTTTAAGAAGTTGTTAAAAAAGTACCCTGACTGGAAGGCTGTGTATAAAGACTTAGGTTATGTTTACAACCAGCTGGAAGAGCTTGAAGCTGCTGAAAAAATTTTTAAAAAATTGGTCCAGATGGAGCCAGACAATATCCAGGCATACAGAAATCTGGGGTATTCTTACGACAAAAGAGGACTTTTGCCCGAAGCCAGGAGAGTTTATTCAAAAGTACTTGAGTTAAGCCGGGAAAAAGATATTAAAGATTATCTTTCTCTGGGCAGTATATATTTTAAACAGGAAGATTATGTAAACAGCGAAAAGATCTATTCAGAAGCTTTAGATAAGTATCCCGATAATCAGGGGGCTTTGGAAGGCTTGGGATTTTCCTGTCTCAGGCAGGGTGAGCTGGAAATTGCCAGAAAAATATTTGAAAAAGTACTTTCTATTTATCCTGATAGCGAAGAAGCTTATACCGGCCTGGCTGTATATTATGATAAAAATAATAATCCCTCGCAGGCTGAGAAAATGTTCAAACAGGCTATAAGTCTTAATCCCCGGTATTCTCTTCCCTACCACAGGCTGGCTTCTCTGTATGTAGACCAGAACCGTCATCAGGAAGCGGCCGAACTCCTCCAGAGAGGTATAGATATTATGCCCCGGACTTACGGCCTTTACAGCGATTTAGGGGGAGTATATACAATCCTGAAAGATTATTCCCGGGCCGAGAAAGTCCTGAAAAAAGGGTTGGAGATAGAATCTAAATACGAACCGCTTTATACAGCTTTAGGAGTGTGTTACCGAAAACAAGATAAGCCGGAAAAAATAGATGATTTAGCCCAAAGAATCATAGATTCCGGGATAGATAGTGATCGTCTCTATGGTCTGGTGGCTAATGCTTTCTACGAGCAGGGTAAAATAAAAGAAGCTGAGAAGTATTATAAAAAAGCCAGTGAATACCGTCTCAATTACTACAATCCCTCCACTCTCTACAACTACCAGAAGTTAAAAGAGATACTCGATGAAAAAGGAATCCAGCTGGTTTG
>WJKZ01000177.1 GCA_014728785.1 Candidatus Omnitrophota bacterium | reverse complement strand
CTTTTTCTACTACTATGTAAGCATTCTTGAATTTAGTACGGAGTTTCCTCAGATAATTTTCAGGATCGTAAAGCCCGTCAATATGGTCGATTCTTAAGCCCTGGAATTTATTTTCTTTATAAATCTTTAAAATAAAATCATGTATATTGTTGAATACCTCATCATCCTCCATCTTTAAAGAGATAAGTCCGTTAATGTTGAAAAACCTGCGGTAATTTATTTCCTCATTAGCTACTTTCCAAAACGATAGTCTGAACCACTGCCTGGATAATAAATCGTCCAATAAGTTAAAACTTTCGGCTTCGCCGGGCTTCCCGTTGAATTTTTTAATATTGCCGTCTATAAACTCTCTTGCCTGTTTATTTCTGGAATAAATTTCTGCCAGTATATTCCTGGCGAAATAAATCTGCCTGTAGCGCTCCTCTATTTTTTCTTCTCCGGGCAAATTCTTAAGCGAATACAGTGCTCCCAAGAATTTCATCAAATCCTGATTATCTTTACCTAACTTTCTTTTCAATCTTTCTAAACGATAACCGAAAACCTGAAAATAAGTCTCTATTTTTAAAGGAAACCGCCAGTCATAATAAGCGACTTTAAGTCTTTTTCCCTCATAAACCAGTTTTATCTCACCGTTTTCCAGGGCATCCCCGTAAAATTTACCCAGAAAAGGCGCAAGAACTCTTCCGCGGATATTTTCATGGTGGCAATTCCAGTCTATATCAAAATACCTGAAAAATTTTGAATTCGGTCCATTTTCTAATACATCCATCAATAATTTATTTTTGCTGTCAAAAGCCATATGGTTGGGAACAATATCCTGCAACCAGCCGATACCCAACCTCCTCAATTCATCTGTTAATGCCTTCAGTTCTTTCCCGCTCCCTAACTCAGGGTTTATTTTAAAAGGGTCGGTAACATCGTAACCGTGACTGCTGCCCGGCCGGGCTTCCAGTATAGGAGAAGCGTAAAGCGCGTCTATACCTAAATCTTTAAGGTAGACGGCTATTGCAAGGGCATCCTTAAAGCTGAAAGAAGAGTTAAATTGTATGCGGTAAGTAGTAGAAGGGGTGTGCATTCCTAATAAATTTAAAACAGATTAGAAATTATAATACCACCGTCCCGGCCTTTTTTCTTCAAACCTTAAAATTAAGCTGTTCGCTTAGCTCTTTAAAAATCCTTACCCATTCTTTAGATGCATCATCTCCGGCTTCGGCTTCTTTTTGCACTTTTTCAAAATAATCTCTTTCTATAGCCAGGCATATATTCTGAACTTTCCATAAACGCAAAGGCACCGCCGATTCTCTTAAAAGCTTAACTATATCCAGGATTACACTCATAGCATCTTTGTCCTGCGGGTTGCTTTGTAATTCCTGTAATAAATCGACTATCTTTGAACTTGCAACAAATCCTAAAGTATCCTTGTCTATATTAACCGACCATTTTGAAGCCTCATCTATCAAAGATTTAATCTTCCCGATATCCACCTCATCTTTCTCAAAAGCCTTTTTTAAATCAGAGTTTATCATATATTCGCTTGCCAAAAACAGAGGACGGGGAAGAGGAATCCCTGAAGATTGCAAAAAGTTCATTATCGAATAATTATTTTCATATATATTCTTGAAACTCACATTGACATCTTCTATGGTTAGTTTAAGTATTTGCTCCAAAACTTTTCTCTGCTCGTCTTTGAATAAATGGATCAAAGAAAATATCTGCTTTTCAAAATAATCATCCATCAGGCGGGTTACGCCGGTGATGTCGCCGCTGTCAAAAGCGGAACTTATATTGAAAGAGGCTTTCTCAAAATCTTTTTCACTCCCGGCTTCTTTGGCGCCGCAGGTAATATTATGATCACCTAAATGCAAGACTGAAAAATCAACATCCTTTTCATCCAGGGTAACTTCAGAAATCACTTTTACCCTTCCGGTTATAAGTCTGAATTTCCGGGAAGATTTCTCAGCATATATTTTACTTTTTATCCGGTAGCAATATATGTTGGTATCTTCAGGATAATCTTCGAAAATAGAAGATATTGCGTAATGAACCGCCACTCTTAATAAATCTATGCTGGCGGCCTTTGCAAACATACGGTATATGTTGGAAGCCTCGCCGAATTTACCTATATTGCTTTTTGCCTTTTTTAAAATTTCCAGGTAACCTGCCTCTAAGGGGTTTGCTGCGTATTCCTCAGCCAACTGGATCGCTCTTGCTGCATAGCGCATTACCTGCGTACTCTCTATGCCGGAAATATCATCGAAAAACCACCCGCAGCTTGTATACATAAATAAAGAGTTTTTCTGCATCTCCAGAAGTTTAACTATGCGCCCCTTTTCGTTCAGAAAAATCTTATCCTTTACATTTGCGGCTAAAAAAGAATCTATACTGCCTTTGAACCTGTTGAGGAGAACCTGGACATAATCGTTTCTTGCCTGCCAGGGGTCATTAAAATATCTGGAAGCCTCTTTCTCATAAATATCAGATAGCTCCCCCCTTAGCCAATCCATCGCCTCTCGTAAGGGTTTACGCCATTTCTGATTCCAATCCGGATGCAAACCGCTGCTACATCCACAATCGTCCCCCCAGCGGCTGACTCCGTGGGCACAACTCCAGGAAGTATTCTCCTCTGTTTCTACCATATAGAAAGGCGGATGCTTCTCTAAATATTCAGCATAGTTGGTAATCCCGGCAAGTTTATTTTTTTCTATAAAATCCAGACAGTAAGTCAAAGCCATATCCCCGTAACGGTGATGATGTCCATAGGTTTCTCCATCGGTTGCTATATGGAGCAACTGCGGCCAGCTGCGATTTTCTGAAGATATGTTAAGGAGACGGTTGGCAAATGTCTCACCATTGTTAAGTAACCCTCCAAAGGCCACATCTTGAGATACAGGACCGTCATAGAAAAACAAATTTATATGTTTGCCGGAAGGCAATACACACAGATAAGCCATGGTAGGGTCGATTTTTCCACCGGAGACATCCGTCCATTTGCCGCCCTTGCCCATCTTTTTCACTCGCTTAGCCTGGGTGGGAGCAAGTATTGTAAATTTAATACCTAATTCTGCCAGGACTTCAAGAGTAGCTACATCTACTGCTGTTTCAGCCAACCACATACCTTCGGGGAATCTTCCAAATCTCTCTTCGAAATCTTTTATTCCCCAAATAACCTGTGTATATTTATCCCTTTGATTAGCCAGAGGCATTATAATATGATTAAAAACCTGAGCTAAGGCCGAACCATGTCCGGAAAATCTCTCCCGGCTTATTTTATCCGCCTCAATAATAGCTTCATAAATAGAAGGACGGTGTTTCTTCATCCAGGATAAAAGGGTAGGCCCGAAATTAAAGCTTATTTTGGAGTAATTATTTACCATATCCACTATTTTTGAATCCGCCCCAAGTATACGCGAATTTGCGTTAGGTCCATAACATTCAGAACTTATCCGTTGATTCCAATCGTGATAAGGATAAGCGGAATCCTGTAATTCTATTTCTTCAAGCCAGGGATTTTCCCTCGGCGGCTGATAGAAATGACCGTGGATACAAATATATCTCTCCATACCCTACACCTCCGTTTTATAAACAGCGACATTGAAAGCTTCTAAAAATATCTGTTCATTCCCTTTGAGTAAAGCCGGCAGGCCCGAACCCCGGCCTGCCCATATTTTATCAGATGAATCCAGCAATTTACTATAAGAACTTTCTTCTAAATGCAGCTTGATCCCTTCAGTCCGGTCAGAAAAATTTAACAAATAAAAGGCAGAATTTTCAGTATTTTTCAGACAAACCATAATTACCTTCTCTGAATCAAAACAGGTTACGGAAAATAATTCTTTTCGGGGGTTTTTGAAGAAATCACAGCTTTTCCTTAAATTAATCAATTCCTTATAAAAATCTCTCAATATTCTATGGTGGTCCTTATGCAGACATTGCCACTTGAGCCTGGATTTAGCGAAGGTATCTTTAGATTGTGGGTCGGGAACTTCTCCTTTCCAGTTGAATGATTTAAATTCTTCTTTTCGCCCTCTTCTTACTGCCTCTATGAGATCTCTGTCATGGTGGTCTATAAAATAAAGAAAGGGAGAATCTTCGGCGTATTCTTCTCCCATGAAAAGCAAAGGTATATGAGGAGAAAGAATTACTGCAGCTGCTGCTGTTTTTAAGGCCCTGAAATCAACCAGCTTGCTCAATCTTTCACCCAGCATACGGTTACCTATCTGATCGTGGTTCTGAGAAAAAACTATAAATTTGGAAGGACTAATGTCCCGGCAAAAATTCCCCTGGCTCCTTTTTCTGTAAACAGAATATTGACCTTCATAAACAAATCCGTTTTCAATAGATGAGGCTATCTGGCCTACATTTCCGAAATCAGCATAATAACCCTCCCTCTCACCGGTCAGGGAAGAAAAGAGAGCATGATGAAAATCATCACACCACTGGGCATCAATAGCAAAACCGCCTTGTTCGCAAGAGCGTATAATACGGGAATCATTTAAATCACTTTCGGCTATAAGATAAACCCTCCTTTTCTTCTCCCGAAAAAAATCTTTTACCCGATGAGAAAGAACCTTCAAAAAATGCTGGGCACTCATATCGAAAATACTATGAACGGCATCGAGCCGTAAGGCATCAAAATGGTAATTTTCTAACCAGTATATAGCATTTCTTACAAAATAATCTTTTACGGCATCACTGTAGGCACCGTCAAAATTAAGAGCCTGACCCCAAAAAGTCTTATACTTATCTGTAAAATACGGGCCGTAATCCCGAAGATAATTACCTTCAGGGCCTAAATGATTATAGACTACATCCAATATTACGGCTATATTCTTGCTATGGCAGGCATTTACCAGGCTTTTAAGACCATCGGGTCCGCCGTAGGAGTGCTGTACCGCAAAAGGATATACCCCATCGTAGCCCCAGTTTCTTTCGCCGGGAAACTGAGCTACAGGCATAATTTCAAGTGTATTTATACCTAAATCTTTTAAATAGTCCAGGCGCTCTGCCAGTGAGACAAAAGTGCCCTCGGGCGTAAAAGTTCCTGTGTGTGCCTCGTAAATTATCATATCTTTGGAATCTATACCTTCCCATCTTGAATCTGTCCAGTCGAAAGAGTTATGATTTATCACACACGAAGGACCATGAACTCCTTCGGGCTGATAAAATGAGGCCGGGTCGGGTCTACTTGTTTTTCCTTCCAGGATATATAAATACCTGACTCCCTCAGACACTCCCTCTACTTCTGCCTGCCAGTAACCTCCCTCTTGCCTGCCCATAGGTACAATTTTTTCCCAAGGAGAAATTATATTAAGTTCAACCTTATTTAAAAAAGGTGCCCATAAACAAAATTCACACTTTTTGTTATTGAGATAAGCCCCTATGTTCATTATCTTATGATTTTTTCAAAAAAAGGATTCCCAACGGAGGCAGGGTTAAAGAAAAAGAATAAGGCCTTCCATGACAGGGAACAGCCTCGGCAACGGCCACGCCGGAATTACCGCAACCGCTTCCGCCGTAATCAACTGCGTCGCTATTTAGCACTTCTTGCCAATTCCCGCCGAAAGGAGAACCTACTTTATAATTATACCTGGGTACAGGAGTGAAATTACACACAACTATTATATAGTTTTCTGAATTTTTATCTTTTCTCAAAAAAGAAATAACACTGGATTCCCAGTCGCTTAAATCTATCCATTCAAATCCCCGGG
>WJKZ01000176.1 GCA_014728785.1 Candidatus Omnitrophota bacterium | reverse complement strand
TTCAAGAGTCAATATATTCTTTAAATCCGCAAGGACCTCGATTAAAATTTTCTCTTTCGTTGCTTTCAATTTATATTTTTTATCAATCAATGAGTTGACTGTCCCTAAATCTATAGCTTCCTCTGCCAATTTTGCCTGGATATCCAGGGTCGCTATCTCTATTTCGGCTTCTGTCAACAGAAGGCTCTTCTTCAGACGGAATTTAGCGTCTTTTACTCTGGAGACTTGTTCTTTAGTCAGGCCTATTTCTTCACTGTTAGCCAGAAGAAAATATATTTTCCTTAAAAGCCTCTCTTTAAAATCAACTGAAGAAACAGCGGCTTTCCTCATTTCATCTTTACAATACTTATCCTCCTCTCTGGCTCCTGCTTCGGAGAAAAAACCACCACACATTATCATGAAAGTTACGCTGAAAATAAGAGCCTTACTTCTCATGCCACCCTCCTTTCTTACCTTCAAAGATTATCAAATAAATCTCTGCCTGCTTCAACACCTAAATTCTTCTTTTTTTTGACCTTTTTCTACTCTACGCCGGTAGGTATATTTTTCTACAATTTTCCTTCAAAATCAAGATTTTTATTACTAAACGGTATAGTTTGTCTCCGGAAAAAGAGATTTCTGAAAAATCAGGCGGGGCTAAACCGAATCTTCTCCCATAAGGAGGGGATCTTTTTTAATCACGCTCGTTATGATAAAGGGGAAAGCTAAGGTAGAAACAAGAGCGGTAATCACTAAGCTTGAATATAGCTCAATATTTATCAGGCCTGTTCTGTAAGCCATCAAAGCCAGGGCCATGCCCACAGCCCCCCGGCTGTTCATAGCCCATCCAACCACATATAACTGTTTCCAGCTGAATTTAGTTAAGGGACGGGTAAGAAAAACACCTATCAGTTTGCCGCTTACGGCAAGTATAAGCACCCCGAGTAAGACCCAGGGGCTCAACATTAAAGAATTTATGTCGAAGTGTATTCCCAGGGAAACAAAAAAGAAGGGAATTATTAAAAGAAGAAGGATTTTTTCCAGATTCTTGATTGCCGGCCTTTGTCTACCCAGCACGCACTGAAGGATTATCCCTACAAAAAAGGAGAGTATCGCACCTATGGCAAGCAAATCCTCCCTTAACTCCGCCTGGCCTAAAAACAGGCTGACTGCTATAAAAGATAACAATCCTAAAGTATCATCCACCACCCCTGCCCCCATCATTGCCGCACCGAGTTTAGTCCTGAGCTTCTTTAAGTCCAGTAACACCCTTGCTTTTGTGGCTTCCGCGGTAACACTGATACATATCCCGACTATCAAAGAATTGGATAAGGAAAAACCCAAGAGGTAAAATATCCAGGAAGCCGTAAAAAATGGGAAAAGCGCCCCGAATAAGGCTATGACAGTAGCATCCTTTTTCTCCCTGTAAAGCATCCTCCAGGAAGTCTCAAGCCCGGCCAGAAACATTAGGGCAAAAAGTCCTACATCACCTACGATAAACACAAGGTCGGTATTGGGCTCTATTATTATCCTTTTAATGGCCGGTAATCCTATAACGATACCGGCAAGTATAGAAGCTACGACATCCGGGATTTTGAAATGCCTTCCCGCGAACTTAAAAATACCGGCTACTAACAACACAAAAAGGAAAGTAATAAAAATACTTAACATCTCCATATCCGAAATTACCTCTTTTTTTGGCATTCAGGACAAAAGTAGGCACTCCGTCCTGAAATTTTCTTCTTTTTGATTTTGCCCTTGCATTTAGGACAACTCTCACCTCTGTTGCGATGGGGTAGCAACCACGCCGAGGGTAATTTTGAAGGGTCCGCTTTTCTTTCTATGGCGGTAGCCAGGACAGCCCTCATAGCATTGAAGATTTTTTTTGTATCTTTTTCACCTATTTTGCTATTATTTAGTCCCGGGTATATTTTTGAACGGTATAATATCTCGTCACTGTAAATATTACCTACCCCTGCCATAAATTCCTGGTTCATAAGTAAAGATTTTATAGTACTCCGGGAATTCTTAACCCCCTCCTTAAAATAAGGATAATCAATTTCTAATGCATCAGGTCCCAAATTCTTTCTCTGGATGAAATCCCGGAATGAAGAAACCAGCGCTATTTTTCCCAGAAGACGCTGGTTTGAATAAGCTAAGCTGTGGCCGTTTGTAAAGTTTATCACTACCCGGCTATGCGGCGGTAGAACGTTTCCGTTTTTAAAATACTTCAAATAACCGGTCATGCCGAAATGAACCACCAAAAAACCATTTTTTTTAAGAGCCGCAAAAAGATATTTACCCTGGCGCAGAGTTTTGGTAAATTTATCGTCTTTCAGTTTTTTTTCGAGCTCTTTAGGCGTGATTCCCTTCAATACTTTTTTGTTCTCAACCCGGCAAGCCTTAATTTTCCGGTTCAAGCCGGTTCTGTTTAAATATTTTCTAAAAGTTTCGACGTCAGGCAATTCCGGCATATCTTCTCCTTATTAAACGTTATCTATTGTACTAAGAATTCATCAATTTTTCAATCACCGGTTCCAGGTTCCAGGTTTCAGGCTTCAGGCTACAGGTTACATACGAGCCAAGAGCAATGAGCTATCATCGTCCTTCGTCCTTCTGACCTCTGTCTTCTGACTTCTGTCAACTGTTAACCATGAGCTATATTCACGCTCCGAATTTAGCGAGCCTGCCTGCATTGGCTAAAGCCAACGGCATCAAATTAACTGCGGCTAAGTTCGGACCCAGAGCACCTCCCAGGCAGGCCTGCTCAGAAAATTTTTCCACCTTATCGGCCCGACATTTTTTAGACCAGAGCATAACCGGTACGGGGTGCCAGCTATGGTAGGCCATGGCCGCGGGTGTCGAGTGGTCTCCGGTAACGACTATAACATCAAATCCCAATTGCCTAAGCCTAGCCAGAGCCTGGTCTGCTTCTTCGATGCTTTTAACTTTGCTGTTAAAATCCCCGTCTTCTCCTCGGCTGTCGGTAGATTTAAAGTGAAGATAAAAAAAATCAAAATCTTTCTTATTCTTTTGTAAAACTTCTATTTTACTTTCCATCTTTTCCTCACAAGGTAGAACCTCCATACCTAATAAACGCGACAGGCCGCGATACATAGGATATCCTGCTATTGAAACACACCTTATGCCAAATATGTCTTCCAGAGAAGGCCAATCCGGTTTCCGGGAAAACCCTCTAAGCAAAACCATATTGGCCGGGTATTCTCCGGCCAGGATTTCTCTTGCTTTGTCGAGAAATTCCCGGAGTACTTTCCGGCTGAATTCCGCCCCTTCTCCCTTAGCCTCAACCGGTAGAGGTTGTTTTCCTTCCTGCTGAGGGTCGGTATCTTCTATGTCGGCAGACAAACCTTCGCCTCTTAAAACCAAAAGAAACCTGTGTTCTTTTACTGTCTTTATAAATACTCCAGCTCCCTCTATCCGGATTTGAGAAAGCTTATCGCAAAGTCGTTTATTTTCTTCGGTGGAAATCCTTCCCGCTCTTCTATCACTTACAAGACCCTCTTTACCGAGAGTGCAAAAATTTCCCCGCGCTGCCACATCCTGCTCTTTTAAATCAAAATCCACTCCCAGTGCCGAAAGTACCCCTCTGCCCACTTCATATTTAAGGGAGTCATAACCGAAGAGAGCCAGATGAGCCGGCCCGCTGCCCGGCGTGATACCGCAGGCTACCGGTACATGAAGACCGCAAACTGAATCTTTAGCCAATTCATCCATATTGGGAGTATTGGCTTTTTCCAGTTCCGTAAGACCTCCCGGACTCTCAGCCAAACCGCCTAATCCGTCGATTACATAAAAAAGTATCTTTGTTTTGCCTTTCTGCGCCAAGCTTTTTAAAGTATCAAAATCAACCATCTTAACCCCCTATAATTTTCTTAAAGCCTCTCTCATCCAGAATTTTTACCTTATGCTTTTTGGCTGCGTTCAGCTTACTGCCCGGATTTTCCCCGACGACTACATAATCAGTATTTGAACTGACACTGGAAGACGCCTTCCCCCCCAGAGTTTCAACCGCTTCTTTTGCTTCATTGCGGGTGAAATCATCCAGCTCTCCTGTAAATACAAACGTTTTACCGCTTAGCTTTGTGGACTTCTTTTCACTCATTTTTTTTAGCTGTAAGCCGCTCTTTTTGAGCTTATCTAAAACCCGCCGATTGTCTCTTTGCTTAAAAAATTTTTTTAGGCTCTTAGCTATTTCCGGACCAATCTCATTTACTTTTTCGAAATCTTCGGTATTAGCGTCTCTCAAACTGTCTAAATCCCTAAATTCTCTGGTTAGTACTCTGGCAATATGAAGACCTACATGCCTTATCCCCAAAGCATAGAGAAAACGGTCAAGCTTTACTTTCTTTGTTTTCTGAATTGCCTCTTCTGCCTGCTTTGCCGATTTCTCCGCAAACCCCTCCAGTTTTTTGAAATCTTCAGCTTTTAATTTATATAAATCGGCGACATCTCTAACCATCCCTCTGTTTACCAGCTCTTTTAATGTCTGGTCGCCTAACCCCTCTATATTCATAGCCTCACGGGAAGCATAATGTATAAGATGCCCTTTTAGCTGAGCAGGACACTTTAATCCGTTTGAGCAAAAATAATATGCACCTTCTTTATAAACGGCTTTCCCGCAGGAAGGGCAATTTTCAGGCATGGAAAATTTTTTCTTTTTTTCTTTGGAGCCCCCTAGTTTCTCTGCTACTTCCGGTATCACATCGCCGGCTCTTATAATTTTAACTGTATCTCCTTTACTTAACCCTTTCTTGTTAACCTCCTCCTCATTATGAAGGGTCGCCCTGCTTATAGTAACACCCCCCACCTCAACCGGTTCAAGCAAAGCAACGGGGGTAAGCATACCTGTGCGCCCTACCTGGACAACAATATCATTTAATTTTGTAACTTCTTTTCTGGGGGGAAATTTCCAGGCCAGAGCCCATCTGGGGCTTCGCTCCCGCATCCCTAACTGTTTTCTTTTAGCGTAATTATTGACTTTGATTACGATTCCGTCAATATCATAGTCCAGATTATCTCTGTTTTTCTCCATATTATTATGGTATTCTTTAATTTTATCAAAAGAAGAGCATTTTTTATTTTCTGGATTTGTCCTCAAGCCCCATCTATATATTTTTTCTAACATCTCCTGATGGGCAGAAATTCTGCCGTCTTTAATTTTAAGAATTTCATAAAAAAAGATGCGGAAAGGCTTGTCCGCTACTTTTTTTGAATCGAGCTGCCGCATCAAACCCGCGGCTGCATTTCTGGGATTGGCAAAAGGGCTTTCGTTATTCTCTATTCTCACTTTATTCATCTTCTGGAACCCTTTTTTGCTCATAAAAACTTCTCCTCGAACCGATAGATAAGCTGATAAGTCTTTTTTATCACGCAGGCGCAAAGGAACAGACTTAATGGTTTTAAGATTATGGGATATATCTTCTCCGGTTACCCCGTCTCCCCTTGTTAAGCCGTATTTAAATTTCCCCTTTTCATATACTATCTCAACCGAGAGCCCATCAAATTTGGGCTCAAGCATATAAACTATTTCTTTACTTTTTGTGTTTCGGGAGACAAAATCACAAAAATCCTTAACCTCTTTCTCCTTTAAGGCTGCGTTTAAACTTAGCATGCTTGAGGCATGTTTTCTTTTCTTTAACTCACTTACGGGTTTGGCTCCTATGCGGCGGGTCGGAGAATTGCTTGAGTCAAATTCGGGAAATTTATCCTCCAACTGATAAAGACGGTGAAAAAGCCTATCATAGGCAGAATCTGAAATCTCAGGTTGATTTTTTACATAGTACAGGTAGTTATGATATTCAATACCGCGGCGTAAAGCCTCGATTTGCTCTTTGGCCTCTTTTTTACTTAACTTATCAATGCTTTTAAATTTTGTTTTTGGGTTTTTCTTAAAATTCATAAAATCCCGGGCCTATTTACGTTTTAAGATTTTTTTAAATTCTCGCAGACTTCGGGTATTGATAACATCTGCCGCCTCAATCCATCCTCTTCTCGCCTGGCTTACTCCGAACTTTATAAAGTCTAAGTCACCACGGCTGTGGGAATCTGTAGATATGGCTATTTTTAAGCCGATGTCTTTTGCGGCTTTACAATGTACATCGTCTAAATCCAGCCTGTCGCGATGAGAATTCAGCTCAAGGATACACCCTCTTTTTTTAGCCTCTTTCATAATCTTATCCATATCGATATCATAAGGCTCACGTTCGTTGATGCGCCGGCCCGTGGGATGAGCTAAAATATTAAAATTAGGATTATCCATTGCCCTGATTATTCTTTCGGTCTGTTTTTGGGAGGTAAGGTTGAATTTTGAGTGTATGGCACAAACTGTTAAATCCAAATCCTTTAGTATGTCCTCAGATAAATCAAGAGAACCGTCTTCTAAAATATCCACCTCTACTCCTTTTAAGATAACTATACTTTTGAGCTCTTTATTTATTTTATCGATTTTTTTTATCTCTTTAGCCAGCTCTTTTTCATCTAACCCCCCTGCAACTCTTACCTTTTTGGAATGGTCGGTTATGGCTATGTAATCATATCCTTTCTTCTGAGCAGCTTCGGCCATTTCTTCTAAACTGTTATGGCCGTCGGTATAATTAGTATGGATGTGCAAATCCCCTCTTATATCTTTTAAATCAATAAGGTCGGGTAAGTTTTTTTTTCGGGCGGCTTCTATCTCTCCTCTGTTTTCTCTCAGCTCGGGCTCTATATACGATAAACCTACCTTTTTATACACACTTTCTTCACTCCTACCGGCCACTCTCTTTTTTCCTTTAAAGACTCCATATTCGCTAATCTTTAAGCCTTTACTAACCGCTATTTTTCTAACGGCTATATTATGGGCCTTGGAGCCCGTAAAGTAATGAAGAGCGGAACCGTAACTGACCTGAGGCACAACTCTTAAATCTACCTGAAACCCCGAACGCAAGCGTATACTGGAACGGGTTTTACCCCTGGATATGACCTCGCCCACATCTTCATAATTTATGAACCTGTCCATTATCTTTGACCCCTTGCTGCAGGTAACCAAAATATCCAGGTCTTTAACCGTCTGCCTTCGGCGCCTGTAGCTACCGGCCACAATAATATCTTTTATTTTCTTTTCCTTTTTAAGATAATCCAGAAAAGGCCCTGCTATCTGATCGGCTGCTGCTATGGGCAGTCTTTCTTTACCTTTTTTTATCCTTTTTATCCCTTCAAGTATACTTTGTTCGGTTTTTTCGCCAAATCCTTCAAGCTCCCGTATCCTTTTATTCTCAACTGCTTCTTTAAGCTTATCCAGGCTGTCTACCCCCAGCTCCTCATAAATGGCCTTAACCCTTTTTGCTCCCAGCCCCGCCACTTTCATTATAATGCTCAACTCCCCGGGTATCTCTTTTTGGAGTTCCTGGAGTAAGGGGAAAGTTCCCTTCTTTACAATTTCGGCAATTTTAGAAGCCAGGTCTTTACCTATACCTGGGAGCCGGGAAAGATCCCCGCCCTCATCCACCATATCAGCCACATTTTTAGAAAGCCCTCCTATTGTCCTGGCTGCATCCCGGTAAGCTCTAATTCTAAATTGATTCTCTCCTTTTATCTCGAGCAGGTCAGCGGTTTTGCTTAAAACATCACTTATGTCCGTGTTATGAACCGGCACCTCTGGCCTCCTTATCTATTATCTCTTTTAAGCTTAAAGCATTTGCGGCTGCAAAGCCCTGCTGGTCGTTATCAAAATAACAGTATATCTCCTTTGCCTCCCGTGACCATTTAACAATCTTGTTTTTCCATTCTTCTAATGCCGTTTTAGAATAACTTCCTTCATAGGCTCCCGCCGGGCCATGAAGCCTAATATAGACAAAATCTGCAGTTATATTTAAAGGGGCACTTTCCCCCGCAAGCTCATAGAGGCAAAAAGATGCTCCGGCTTTGCGTAGTATTTTGTAGATTTCGTCATCAAACCAGCTGACATCCCGGAATTCAAAAGCATATCTGAAACCTTCAGGAAGTTCATTTAAAAATTCAGTAAGCCTCCTCGGGTTTACCTTCCAGCGGGGAGGCAGCTGAAAAAGAACAGGCCCCATTTTTTTGCCCAAAACCCCGATAGTATCGAAAAACGCTTTTATGCTTTTTTTAGGCTCTTTTAATTTCTTCATGTGGGTTATGTAACGGCTGGCTTTGACCGAGAATAAAAAATCTTCAGGTGTTGCATCTACCCAGTTTTTCAGCATTTCCTTTTTAGGCAGCCGGTAAAAAGAATTATTGATCTCGGCAGTTTCGAACTTATCGCAGTAAAAAGAAAGGAAATTTTTAGCCGCTAAATCCTGCGGATAAAAATTGCCTTTCCAATGCATATAGTGCCAGCCGGAAGTGCCTATGAAAATATTTTTTCTCCTTTTCACCTTAAACTAAAATTTGATATACCTCAACCGGTGCGGCTAATAGATATTATACCGGATTTCAATCCTGAATTCTCGGATAATTTTATAAAATACAGGCCTCTACTATAAAATCCGCAAACTTATGAGCCTTGTCTGCCTCTACCCTCAAGCTTTTAAGGAATAGGCGCTTAATCTTCTCTTTTGTTTTTATCTTCGCTGTCCTGCTCAAATTCTTTTTTAAGCTTCTTGGGGTTATCCTGTAATATTCTTATTTCGCTTACCAAATCTGCGTCTTCACTCTCTTCTTCCTCGTCAAGCCTCGTTTTACACTGCGGGCATTCTACCGGAT
>WJKZ01000175.1 GCA_014728785.1 Candidatus Omnitrophota bacterium | reverse complement strand
TATTTAAAAAGGTCTCTTACTTAAAAAGAAAGGAGTTTTGGAGTGCAATACCATATAAAGAATAGAAATTTAAGAAAAGAAGGTAAAAAAAGAATCGAGTGGGCCCTGGGCAGAATGCCGGTATTAAAGCAGATTCGCGATGGTTTTAAGAAAACTAAACCGCTTAATAATCTCAATATTGGAGCCTGCTTACACGTAACTACAGAAACTGCCGGTCTTGTTATTGCTCTTAAAACAGCAGGAGCAAAAGTGTCTCTATGCGCCTCAAACCCCTTATCCACCCAGGACGATGTGGCAGCTTCACTGGTTTTCGATTACGGTATAGAAGTTTTCGCAATCAACGGAGAGAATACTCCGATTTATTACCGCCACATTAATTCTGTATTAAAAAACAGACCCGTAATAACGCTTGACGACGGAGCTGATTTGATCTCAACTATCCATAAGAAGAATACCTCTTCTGCTAAAGGCACTTACCTTCCCTGGGGAAGCACAGAAGAAACCACGACCGGCGTTATACGTCTTAAAGCCCTTGAAAAGGAAGGCAGGCTTCTTTATCCGGTTGTAGCAGTCAATGATGCTTACACAAAACATTTATTCGATAACCGCTACGGTACCGGTCAATCTACAATAGACGGAATAATAAGAGCTACGAACAAACTAATCGCGGGTACTACTTTCATCGTATGCGGATATGGATGGTGCGGAAGGGGTGTGTGCCGGCGGGCAAAAGGATTGGGAGCAAGGGTGATAGTCTGTGAAACAGACCATCTCAAAGCGCTGGAAGCGGCAATGGACGGTTTCCTGGTAATGCCTTTAAAGAAAGCTGCTCCTCTGGGAGACATATTTGTTACTGTCACCGGAGATATAAATGTCTTATCAGCCAAACATTTCCCTTTAATGAAAGATAAAGCAATAGTGGCCAACGCAGGGCATTTTGACGTAGAAATCAATGTCAAAAAACTTAATGAAATATCAAAAACAAAAAGAACAGTTAAACCTTTGATCACCGAGTATACTTTAAAAAGCGGGAAAAAGATTTATGTCTTAGCCCAGGGGAGGCTGGTCAATTTGGCTTGCGCCGAAGGACACCCTGCTGAAGTTATGGATTTAAGTTTTGCCAACCAGGCTCTTTCCTGCGAATATATAGCATTGAAAAAAACCAAACTTGAGAAAAAGGTCTACTCTGTGCCTGAACCTATTGACAGGAAAGTAGCAAAGCTAAAATTAAAATCCATGGGTATCGGTATTGACCGTCTCAGTTCTGAACAAAAAAAATATCTAAATGCCTGGCAAATCGGTACCTGAATGAGAGCTTGAGAAAACGGAGCTCGTCGGAGAAAAATACAGAAACTTTGCGGGCGTCAGAAGAAGATTAATTAAAGGAGGTATTTAGCTTTGATCAATAAAGCAGGTATAAAAAAAATCGGCATACTTACACGGGACTGTGCCGGTATAAACGCCACCATAAGAGCCGTGGTGAGAAGCGCATCCAAATGCAATGTAAAAACCGTCGGTATCTACAAAGGCTACGAAGGCTTAATAGATGCGGAATTTGTTGACCTTAACAGGCGTTCGGTTTCGGGGATAATAAACCTGGGTGGCTCAATGCTTAAAACCGCCCGTTCAAAACGTTTCAGGAAGGCAAAAGAACGGAAAAAAGCTGTAAAGAATCTTAAAAAGGAGAATATAGACGGGCTGATAGTAGTGGGAGGTAACGGTTCCCTGACAGGAGCACATATACTCTTCAAAGACTACTCGTTTCCTGTCATCGGTGTCCCGGCAACGATAGATAACGATGTAAACGGTGTAGGCATGAGTGTAGGAGCAGATACTGCCATAAATGTCGCCCTTGATGCCCTGGATAAAATACGGGATACCGCCACATCGCTGGAAAGAATATTTATAGTTGAAGTGATGGGCCGGGAGTGTGGATATATTGCCTTAAGGGTTGCTTTAGCCGGAGGATGCGAAGAAGTTCTTCTTCCTGAAAGGTCTGCAAATTTAAAAAAGATATGCAAAGATATTTCCGCAGCTCATAAAAAAGGGAAAATGACCTGGATTATTGTAGTTGCCGAAGGCAAAGCCAAAGCTGTCGATGTCGGAAAAATGATAACCGATACGATAGGTCTTGAGACACGTGAAGTGGTACTGGGTCATATTCAGCGGGGAGGAAGCCCTACCGCCTTCGACAGGATTCTGGCAGCCCGATACGGAAATCATGCTGTAAAGATGCTGTTGAGGGGCGAGAAAGGAAAGTGCGTGACATTGAAAAACGAAAAATTAGCTACTATACCTTTGAGGCAGGCAATAAAAACCAAAGACATAGAAGCGGGAGATTACTATCAGCTTATCAAAATCTTGACTTAAAAACAGGTAATTTATTTAAACCGGTGAGGCTTTATGGTGTACCAAACCGAAGAACAGATTTTTGACGGGGTTATCTTAAAAAAAGAGAATGATTCCGTAATTATAGCCGATACCGAACTCTTCCAGCTTCGGGTTATAGATAACAT
>WJKZ01000174.1 GCA_014728785.1 Candidatus Omnitrophota bacterium | reverse complement strand
AGGGTTTTTACCTGTGCCATGTCTTATTCTCCTTGATAATAGCGCTCACTTTGTCTTCGAGGGCCAGTAGTCGCGTTTCTATGTTCGCTATCCGGGTAAGAAGACTGTTAAAATTCTCCCGGAGCGTTTCAGCCATATTGTAGGTATGAATGGCCCTTGGGACGAAAAGATTTGTCACGGAGGCCCGGGTTATCCTCGAAAGCTGCTCGCTGGCCGCCTCGGAGTCCTTCTCGCGCAACCGTTTCAGTTTTTTACTTTCGTTCATTTTTTCTCTCCCTCATTAACCTGTTTATAAAGCCGAGCACATCTCGTAAACATGAATTATTCCAAACCGTACCGTCAAGCGGAAAAAAGCAATACTGCCTCCAAGGGCCATACCACTTGATTTCGGCGAGAGGATAGTTGCCGCTTTTGTTCATTACCGCGAAAAGCGATGTCTTGCCGCTATCCGACACGGCAACCTCGTCTATGTAGATGTGTTTGAATCTGGCTATTGTTTTCATTTTTGTTTTCCCGGGGGAATGTTTTCTTCTTTGGTAAAAATATAAACTATCTGCCCTAACACCAAACCAGCCGCAAGGCCAACGAAGGAGCCCAACCACCCATTAACAATAAACCCCATAAACCAGCCAGCTATGACGGCGGATAACACGTAAACCCACGGCGATGCGTCGCTGCTGCAATCTTCGAGGCTGTTATGGCCGCAGTGTGGACATTTTTCAAGCCGTTTGCCGCTTTTTATCATATGGCCTGTGCCGCAATAGGCCCTGCAAGACCAATTCCAGCAATGATATTTATACTTCATTTTTCCCCCTCACCGTGTCTATTAGCCGTTTCATTTTCTCTATTTCCTCTTCGAGTTTTCTCTTTTCACTTTGAAAATCTTTTAAGTATTTCTTTCTTTTTTTCTCATTGTTTTTGATTATTTTTTCTTGTTCTTTTTTGAGGTTTTCGATTGTTTTTCTGTGCTCTCCAATTGTCTTGTCTAATGATATTACACGCGCTTCTCTTTCCTTTATGTCAGACTTGCTTATTCTAACAAGCGCCTTCGCCATGTTTTTTAGGAGTTTAACTCCCCTTTTTTTCATAAACACGGCGAAGCCATCTTCTTCATAGGATTTGTCTGTAGGGTCACAAAAAACCACGACAAGCCCATCACCCCCGCTTATAATCTCGTATTTTTCTAATCCGTCATCTACCGCCATTTGCACAATACATTTTGGACTGCAATAATGGCATAAAACTTCGATTCTAACCGGACGGCTATCCAATACCGCCTGCCTTCCTTCTCTAAGGACGGCCAGCGACATTACCCTTTTCCCTTTTATTTCCTTTTTACAGACATCACAAGTACACACATCGTGTTCGATTCCACATTCCTTACATTTATGCTTAGACATCATGGCTTGCTCTCCTCCCTCTTTTCTGATGGAATGTATCGGGCGCTTAAAATCTTTCTGCCTCCCGCAGCCTCGTAGGCTATCGCCCGGCGATTCATCTCTTCCTGAGCCTGAGAGGCCTTGCCCTTGTACGGCGGACAGTCCTCTTTTCGCTCTCCCTCTTTGTTAATGGTAAAAGCCACATTGTCCAAATCGACATACCTAAACTTCCACTTCATTGTCGTCCTCCGGTTGCGGCTCGGTCAGGCCGAAAATGTTTTCGGATGAAAACTTTGTCGTAAACTTTCTAAACCGGGCGATTTTTGCAACCGCTTTCCTGTGGAGCTTTAGGAGCGACTTCTTCTTGACCGGCCATTTTCCATTGAAATGCTTTACCATCGCCCGGCTGTTAAGATGGAGCTCTACCGGGACTTCGGCGAGAGCAAAGTAAGTAAGGGCATTTTCGAGGGTATATATTACCGCAAGGTACTGAGCCTCCATTTTCGACCTCGCCGGTTCCGCTCTGGCCCGGCCGCTTGACATTACCTTGCCCTCGGCGTCATAATAGACCGCCGAGATTAACGCCTCGCCATTCTCTATCTTGCCATCGCAGTATATCTTAATCATTCCAAATCTCCAAAAACTTCCGGCATTAGCATGGTAAATTTTTTCAACAAGCTCTTCATTGTCTTGCGAATTTCCCATTGGGCCCGTTTGTTGAGCGCCCGGTGCCTGAACACATGCCGCCACTGGCGAAGGTTGAAGGTAGTAACCACTTCTGTTTTCGTGGCATTCGGCAGTAAAAACCTCGCATCCTCGGGCCTGACTCCCTCTTCCCTGAGAATAAGGTAGTCTCGATAGCTGTTGTTTATCGAAGTAAGGAAGCGGTATGACGCGCTACCCTTGACTCTTTTGATGCCATCATGCCCCATCCAGAAAGGCTCTTCGCCGGGCTGGCTCATTAATTCGTAGGTGCCATGACTTATGGGCCCTATGTTCGGAGGACAAACCACTTGCAGGCCCAATTTCCCGTAGTCACAATATCGCTGGCTTTCCTGAGAATAGGCAGCGATGCGATGCCTTACGAGCTGGTGAGAGCATGCGCGACTGCAAAATATCTTAGCCGTAATGACGCAGTGCTCAATAACGCTTTCATGGCCGCTCTTGATTATCCTGCGAACAAAATCCCCGGCGCTGCCCTCGGTAATCTTGTCTTCGCTTTTGTAGCATGTTCGCCCGGCCTGCTCGACAATATCAAGCATACCCCTAAACCATTCGACCGGGGTAAGCAGCGTATAGCCCGGCTCGGTAACCGTTATCCTGTCCATATTATCTCCCTTCTATGTTCTTAATTAACAAGAGCCTTAGTCTTCTTATTCTGCGAGCCCGTATTCCCTCGCCGTTGTCCCAGAGAAGCGTTTCCGCAACCCATATATCTTCGAGCAGGGAAAGTATTTCCGGACTTTCTTCTTCCTTGCGAGCCTTCCGGAGCACAGTTTGTATCCGGGCCGTAACCACGTCCCTTGTATCTTCCTCGTCATAATGAGCATTAAACAGTTTTAACATTGCTTCGCGATTAGAATAATTAACCATCGTCTCCTCCAAGTATAATATCAATACCACTCTTCTTGGCAACATCATCTATAAGTGAACGCAAAGCAAGGGCATTTTTTTTGCTCTTCTTGTTAATGGTGCCCTTGGGTCTGCTTTTGCGAATTGTTTTTATACTTTTTTCGTCAAGGCCTCCCCATGTATTTACTATAAACTCGCCTGCTTCATCTCTTTTAAGTAATGACAGCCTCGCAATAATGGCAAAAATCTCAAAAAGGTCGTTAATTTCATTTTGAAATGTATTAAGAAATCTCAGTAACCGGTCTCTCTCTTCTTTGTTTTTTTTGTCGATGGTACTGTTGTTGAGTTTTTGTAGTAAAGCCTCCATGTCGTCACTATGACTATAGTATTCGCCCCTCTCCTCTAAAAACCTTTCAATGGCCGATTTGGCAACAAGCGCCCGTTGATGTTCTCCTGATTTTTCGAGCACATTCTTAGCTGCTTGCGCAATATATTCCTGTTTTTCTTTTTGAAGACTCCGGGCCAGAGAAGCCAGTAAGGCGTTATCGAGGACTGCATTTTCTTTTCTTTCGGCGGCTAACATTATTCTAAGGGTTTTTCCATGCGGCGTCATCCAACCGCAACCCTCGGGGACTTCATGTATTGTTTTTATAACTTCCTTCGGAGCAACATACCAAAACTCTTCGAAACATTCTCTCGCCCAAGCGTTTTTGCGAGGATTTTGAATCTCTCGAAGATAGTCATTGCGGTCAACTTTAATCTCGAAGGCCCGGCGAATAAGCCCATTCGAGGGCCACAAGCTTATTACAACCGCATCTACCCAAGACTGATAGGCCGCGCCGGTGCAGTCGGCAACCTGCTCAAGGACGACATAGGCCTCTCCATACTTAAATCGAAGCCTTTTCATTAAATCACTCGCCTTGTATTTTTTCACTTTCCTTCTCCATCATTTCATCCCAGTGACGAAAGGACTCTTCCAAAGTCCCAATGGGCTCTCCTCAGTTTACACAACTGCCATGACGAAGGCTTGCGAGCGCAAGCCGTGTGACAATCGACTTGTCTCTGGTTTTTGGTGTATGCTTCATCTTCTCTAATGGCTTATCTGTCGCTTCCTTCGCCATGAAGCTTTCCTTCTTTTTTTCTCTTCGCGAGTTTTTCAAGATTTTCGTATGCAATATCATCGAGGTTAAGCTCACAATCAGTGGCAACGGCGGCAAGCTGCCAGAGCACATCTCCGAGTTCCTTTGAAACCCGGGCTTTTCTTTCGGCATCGAGCTCTCCATTACAGTCCCTTAGCGCCTTCCCCACCAATCCGGCAACCTCCCCGGCCTCCTCCGCAAGGGCCAGAGCCGGATAGATAATCATGTATTTCTCCGGGTAAACCGCCGTCTCATATGCCTTTTGTTGATACTGCGAAAACAACATAACCATCTCCTTTCAAAATCCCTTGAGAATTTTATTCGCACTGTGAAGCCAGCCAAAACCGGGCGGCATTTCAGTCGGCCCGTCATATATAATTTCTACCGGGCCGCCGCAATTTTTGCATATTTTCTTGTATTGGGATATTTCTTCGTCAGACAGCTTGCCTGTACCGGTATTCATTCGGACTCTATTGCCGATGGCATATAGTAATGTGCAGTTATGCTCGATACCTGTATGGATGGCACAGCAAATCTCACAGTCGGGGCAATACATTACCGTGGTTGTTTTTGAACTATCTATATACTCCATTTATTATCCCTTCAACATGTTAAGTTTGCTGATACTTGTCTCGCTTAATACATGGACGCCATCCTCTTCGCTGCCATGATTCTTTGAGTTTACGATTCATATATCACCGGTTCTGTCGTACTACAAAGATACAGGGGATGGCGCGGATGGCCATCCTTATTGGTGCCGAGGCAATAAATCTTCTTATGGTATTTGTGCAACAGCTTCAAGACCTTGGGAGCCCGGTCATTTACCATTGTATCGCTACCCCATGCAACTATCACCTTGTCGGCCTGCTTTGCGAGCTTCCCTATGTAGCGTCCATTTAAAGGGCCAACGGGGTCTTTTGCTTCCTTGAGGGCGGACGGCTTGGTGGAGATAAGAGCGAAGAGGTTAGCCACATGAAAGCCTCCATACCCGAGGGCTTGCGCGAAACCCTTACACCTGTTTACCGTGCGGTCGAGCGTTTTTTCATCGGCGGTAGATGGGTTGAGCATCACAAATAGAAGCATGGGGTTTTTCTCATCCCAAATCCTGAATAAGTCATACCTGTATTCGCCATCGAAGTCCGCGCCGCCGAAGCTAAACAAATCGACTTGGGCCCGTCTCTTATCCATTTTTACCTCTTGATTAGTTTGTATATTACATACATGATAGCGAAGTAACCCATTATCAGTATAGTCCATGAAAAGCCGTCGAGCCCCCATTGCCACATAGATTCCCAATTGAACATTTTATCCTCCGACCAATACCCCATTTTCGAGCATGAATTGTTCACCTGCGAGCTTCCAGTACTTATCGGAGAGGTTTTCCACTTCCTCGGCTTCCTTACAGAATGCTTCAAGGCTTTGCCTTACTTCCTCTTTGGTGGAAGAGATAAGCAGGCCTTGTATCTTGACGTGCATTTGCCTTGACTTGGAAGCTCTTCTTTCAACTTCATTATAGAGCCTCTCCATCTCGATTCTTATTTCCTTGAGGCGTTGCTTTATTTGCTTTCGCTTTCTCAGTTTTTTGAAAATGCCCATTAGCCCCCACCTTAACGGAGAGAATTCCCCTGAATTTTTTGTAGCGTTCGACTATTTCCATTGTGTCAACCATGTCCCCACGGCTTATGGCATTTACGAGCGAGTCCGCGAGCTTAAGGTTGGTGTTGGCCCGCCCAAGCTCTTCCGTGGCCTGCTTAAGACTTTTCTCTAATGATTTAATCTTGTTTTTGAGCTCGATTTTATTTCTCTTGTCGGTGTCTTTTACCGGTTCGAGATTAGCCTTGAGGTCGGCCACCTGCTGCTTAAGGGCCTTGTTCTCGGCCCTGAGCCTTTCGGTCTGTTTTCGTTTCTGCGCTTTCAAAAAATTAGTCATGAAATACCCCCCTTCCTTTTGAGACATACAACCTTTACCTTGTTTGTCGAGTATCTTACCTGAATGTAGTTTTTGGAGATGCAGAGAGGATTTACTTTGCCGCCTTGAGCATGTTTGCAGTCTTGACAATATCCCGGCGAATCGAAATAGCAGAGTTCTACCCCCTTTTTGTTGGCATATCGAATCCACGTTACCATGCCTATTACCGCAAGCACATTAAATGCCGCGAAGAGACCTGCTTGGCTGTAGATGCCTATGTTTATGTCGATTATAACCCAGATAGTGTTGGCAATAATCCAGAGCAAAAACCCAAGCCAATGTTTTTTTATCACAAACCAGTTGCCGGTAAGCGACAATCCCGCCGTAAACCATCCTATTATATCGAGCATTATTGCCTCTTTTCTTAATACTTCCAGAGCGGCATTATCGTGCCGACAACCGGGCCTGCATGGGTCTCCCCCTCAATCCGGAGTGAAGAGCTATAGTCCACCTTTTCAATACTATTTGCGAGGTGTATATCGACCGTTTCTGATGATGACATCTCTTTTATCGTTCGGAGCACATCCATAAGCAGGTCTATTTTTACGGTTGTACTCTTGCACCCCTCTTTGAGCTTCGGGTTTTGATTCTTCTCCGTGATTTCTGCGATGTCGGGCATATCTTTTTCTCGAAGCTTTTTATATGGTATCAAAAGCTGGCACCCATCATTTTCTTGGGCAACCAAAAAGCCTCCATCCTCATACAGTTTAGGCTCTTCATTAAACTCAATATGGGGCTTGTCGAGGGCGTTTACCATCAATGCATCTACCTTGTGGATTAAAATCATCTGGCCGTTTAGCTGTCCCGGGTTAAGTACTACGGCCACCTTCCCGTTGCTGGCCGCCGCCGCGCCGGAAGTGCTTAATATCATCCTGTCTGTTTTGTATCTTGACAGGCCCTTGTCCCCGCATATGGCGGCGACCTTAAAATAGGTTTTGTTTAACATTTCAATCTCCGTGTAATGAACAGTTACATACGGGCTCTTTGGGGTCGAGGTTGAAGTGTTTGTATATGTCGAGAGTTTCCTTGCAAAAACCCACCCATCCCTCGTAGCCGTATGTCCTCAAGGCTGCTAAGACGCTCTCATACATTGTCTTCCTTGCCGCCAAAGGAAGCCTCATTTTGTAGGCTTTATTGTTATATCCACAATAATCGCTCTCGCTTGTGGCCTTCCTGAGCCATTTATGGTAGCGCCAATTATAACTAAAACGAAGAGAGCCCAGAGTAATGCGCTCTGGCTTCGCGTTGACACATTTTATTATCTCATCCTGAGAATCGACCTTTCTCCCCGCAAGCTCTTCCGGGACAAGAGGGTCTATGCGGAGCCTTATTCGCCATCCAAACTCGGACAACATTTTTGCAGCCACAAGGCGTTCTGTCACGTCCGGAGCTCCCATTTCATACATCCCGGCGTTTGTAGATACGCTAAATGAGACTATAACGTTGTCGAGCGCCGGGTATTGCCTTAAGGCATCTACGACATTTTTGCCGCCCTTGGTGACAAACAATAATGTGTGCTTCTTGACATTCTTGTCGTAGGCAAACGACTCAAAAAGCACCTGTAGATATTTAACATCCATGAAGCTGTCCGCAAGCTCCCCGGCGTTAAGTATGGACGGTTCTGTCTTCTCTCCCCAAGTCGCTAACTCCTTTTTTATATCATCGGTATTGGTAAAAACATTAGGTGCCGGTTTATTGGTACCCTCAATCAGGGTGTTGCGCATGGTATGTTTAAGATAGCAGTAAGCGCAGTCATAAAGACACCCGTTGGCATGCGCAAGAATATAAAAATGGGGGCATACAACTCCTTCCGGGGTCGAGTCGAACTTCTTAATAAACGGCGAATGCCTCTTCCTAAAGATTATTTTGGTCATTTCCCTCTTCCTCTTCCTCCGGTTTAAGGTTATGCTCTTCTTTTGGTTTCCGGGCCAGTCCTTTATGTATAAGCCAGTCTTCCAAGTCGAAGAAGTTTTTACAGTTGTTGTCCGTACATATAAATACCGGAACGGGGTTTACGGGATTGCTTACATCCACGGCGGAACTGTTTTTGACCGGGAGACCGTAAAAGAAGCCTTTTATCCCTATCACCAAATCAGAATTCCCGCATATCGGACACTCTATATTTTCAGCTCCTACTAATAATCCTCCCGGGGGAACATTACTTTCCGTCATTTTTCTTGGTTGCACGTTTTCCTCTCCTTGCTAAAAAACCTACCAGATTATAAACCAGTGTGGACAACCGGCAGCGCTTTTTCTCCGGTATCCAAAACCAACATGTCTCATTCTGAACACAACTTGTAATGTTTATAAGGTTGGCTATTGGGCATAGCCTCTCTTTGTCCGGGGCCATCTCAACATCCTTTCTCTTAAAGTGTTCTTTGCTTCGCGCCCTGCCACGGCGTCTGTCTTCACCTTGGGTCATTATTTACCTTCCTGTTTTGTCAGGTTTTCGAGTATATTGAATATCCCCCATTTTTTTACCGTCTGGTACAAGCCCACAAGCTTTTTTAATGTCTCTGGCGATAAAAGGCTTTTGGTTTTTTCATAACCATCAGCCATTCTTGCTCTGGCATTTTCAACCGCTGTAGTGAGCTCGGTAAGAGCATCTAATGCTATCAGGCTTTTTTCCGTTATCCTGCGAGTCGCGTTTATGTGTTCCCTTAACTTTTTAATGTTAGCTTCTCCTTCTGGCCCCAGAAACTTCTCGATAAACTCATTTATGTCCATTCTTCGCCTCCAAAAATAAAAGATTATTTTCAACCTGATTCTACTATACTGGTAAATAATTTTATTTAATATCATTTTTGTTTTTTGTCCTTTTCCTCCTTTTCTTCTGATTTTCCTGCGGTATTTGCGGTATTAGATGTGTCAAGTGCAGGCCCTAATTTAATTTCGGGAAACTCCTCTTCCTCTTGCTCCCCGGATTTACCCTTTGCGGTGTTTGCGGTGTTTGCGGTATTAGATGTGTTAGGTGTAAGCGAATTATTTTTTTCTAACTCGGGTTTTTGCGGGGTTTTTGCGGTATTAAGACTATTTGCGGTATTATTTCCCGCAGCATCAGGGAAAAATATTTTCTTACTCTCATCATCGAATAAACTTTTGTTTCCACGTATGGCTATGCAACCATAATACCGCAAATACCGCAATGAGTCAACATCTACTATATCTGGGGGGGATAAAGGATTTTTAGTACTATCGGTTGGCGGGGTTTTCTGATTTGATAATACCGCTTTAGATTCTGATAATACCGCAAATACCGCAGAGTCCTCATTAGCCTCTACGAGGCACCATCGTTTCTTTTTAAGATGGCCATCCGTGGAATAGTGTATTTTTAGGTTGTTGTAAATCTTACCGCTCATACTTGATAATCGGCGTCCCAGGGAGCGTTTTAAGCTCGCCTCTCCTTTTTCCTTGGAATAGAGCAAAACATCGGGAACGACCTCCGATATATCCGTGCCATCGGTCATTATCTGAGAACAAATTTCGGCAGTAGATACTCCCGAGCTTCCCCATGTTTGATACCATACATTAAAGAAAGCCTGCCATTGCAACCCCTCGTCATCCTGTTGGTCTCTAAGTTTTTCTTGGTTACTCAAAAAACCTTCTATTCCGGCATGTTGCAAAACCCCACCTATAATTTCACTCCATTCTATAAAACTACCAACTACGGGAATGTCTTTAGGTGGAGGTTTACCAGCAGCATACCATGAACGAATAATAATAAAGGCCGCTCGTAATAATTTTATTCTGTTTTCCCTAACATATCTTTCAAGGTTAGGATGTTTAAATGTATCAGGACTTCTCTCCCAAGGCCTCTCTAAATTACTGTCAAGACGTACCGTATAACACCTTCGAGGCATGTCTCCGGTAACCTTAATGTTGTTTCCTGTGGCTACCCATGAAATACTAACCTTGTAGGTCGGGTTGTTGGTTTGGCCTAAAATTCTTCCGGCATAGTTACCAGAGGTTATAATGGCGGCCAACGGAGCGCTATCGAGGACTTCCTTCTCGGAAATATTGTCGAACAAAACGGCGGGGCTGCCTTGATGTAGGATAGAAAGTAGGAGTTTTCGCCATTCTTCTTCTGCATACCTGCCGTGTGGTGCGGACTGGCTCGAAAGTTCATCTCCGAGCGCTATAATGCTTAGATTTTTTACAAGCTTACCCTTGCCGGTGCCTTGGGTCGGGGCGTCAACAAGACAAAGAGGAACATACCCATCTATAACATTCCTCATTAACATCGTAAAGAGGAACGCCATAATATTGGCCGGGCCAGCCTCGTCAGAAAACGGGAAGTCGGCGATAACGTCAAGAAGAAGGGCTTTTGCGTTTAAGAGCTCTTCCTGTGAAGGGATTTCGGGAATTTCCGGCATGCTAAAGTCATCGGAAGGGGAGTAGTATATTGCAGTATGTTCATCATAACCCGGCTCGGTGCAGATAGAGCCATCATCGCGCAAAATCGGAGCGCCCGTAACCCCCTGTAATGGTGGAAAGGGCCAGTTTCCCAGAGTTAAAACTGCTTCCACCACATCATCCGGGGGTTTTTTGAAATATTCATCGCCATTACTTGCAAGCCATACATATCTGGCGCACTCGGATATCCTAAATCTCAGGTTGGATTTTACCCAAGGCTCTATTGTTATATTGTCATTATCATCGCGCAAAACCCTAACGAGGGTATTACCTCTTACAAAGATGCTTGGGGGGTCATTCTTTTTCACGAGGGCATCAAGGGATTGTCTTACGAGCGAATCTACTATGTGGTCGTTAATATATATTTCGGGCAGGTTATATTTTTTACTCGGGTCTTTTGGGATATATTTCTTTTTTGTTTCGAGAAGCTCCGTCATGGCCTTGCGCTTATCCTTCTGGTAGCGCAGTTTGTTGTCAAGGTCGGTTTTCCCGGCGGGGACATAATAGACCTCGCATTGGGTATTAAGAAGCATTTCCGATATATCGCCGAGCCATTTTCTTCCGGCCGCATCCGGGTCGGGGAACAAAACCACCTTACGAGAAGAAACCATCGCTTGGAGTGAAGCCTCGCCTATGCTCCCGGGGTTGGTTCCCGCCGTACCTATCACATTATGGTAACCGGTTGACAGGGCCGCCAATACGTCCGCCTCTCCCTCGACAATCAGGAGGGGGTCTTCTTCGGTAATGCCTTCCTTGGGGTAAAACAGGCCATGTTTGTTGTTGCGTGGAGTGTAGCTTTTTACCGGCTTACCATACCATTTAAATGCCTTGTTGTTTCCTTTGCGTCTCTTAACCCCGACAACTTCCCCGGAGTCATCGCGCATAGGGATACTTACATAATCTTTTTCATTTTTACAGTCGAGCAAATCAAAGGCGTGTACGCTCCAACCGCGCAGATTAGCAAGCATATTTATAGGGTTGATAGGCTTAATGTTTTTGTCTTCGGGCCCTCCCATCCCGAATTCGGAGCGTAGCCAGTTGGCGGCGTCCTTAGCCTCTAAATCCTTCACCTGCATCACGAGGCCGAGATTGTCCTTAGCTATATTACATTTAAAACACTTGACGAGGTTTTTCTTACCGCCGACCTCGCAGGCGGGATTGGTGTCGTCATGTTCATGATGGGTAAATGGACATCTAATCCAGAGCTTACCGCCGCGCTCGGTAGTTTCAAGCCCAAGCGCCTCGACAACTTTCTTAACGGGGATAGAAAGTATGTTGTTTGTCAAAGTCAAAGCCAGCCCTCTATAACAGAAGCGAAGAGACTAACTCTCCGCTTTTCCGGAAACCAATATTTCATTAATTTCCACATTAAGCAACTTAGAAATGACGACAAGGCGGCGCAAACTCGGAGTACGCTCGCCCTCAACATAAAAATACAGGGTACGCCTGTTAATTTTGATGGCCTTGGCAAACTCGGCCATCGTGTAGCCTTTTAGCCTGATTGCTTCGCGCAGCACCTTGCCGTCAATTATATGCTTCATGGTTTTCCCTTAGTTACTCGGGCTTTTTATCCGGGGCCTCTTCGGGCGGCCCGGGCTCCTTCTTTTCCGGGGTTTTTACCTCCTCTTCTTTTTTTGCCTTCCTGAGCCCCACTTCGGCATGTCTCATTACTTTGCGATACTTCATGCTAAGGGGGATGGCGGCCTTGTAAACATCTATAAGGTCTTGGAGTTTCACGGCGTCTTCTTCATCCGCCTCTTCCTGTAGCTCGGCTATCGAGTCCGCCTGTGCCATGAAAAAATCCGGGGGAATCGTGGCTATTAATGATGCCGCCAGCTTAAACTGCCCGTCATACTGCAATTCGGGAGCCATCTCTATAAGAGAGCCCTGAACCAAAGCCCTTACATCGTCATCGTTCATCATATCCGCCTCCAATAACCGTTAAAGAGATGAAAAAAATTCTTCGCGAACTAAACGTAACAGAACCTTTTCGGTGTTTCAAGTCTATACACTTGTAATGTCAAAAAAATTTCTTTTTATCCGCCCATTTCTTCAAAGTATCCGTAATCTCCATATTGTCTCCCACTATACGTTTAAGTATCAGCCCTTCTTTCATTATTATTAATGTCGGGACGGAATAAACATCATGAAACGCTCCCGCCGCAAGGCCGTCAACCGTCCCGGAGCAAAAAATAGTCAACGAGCCCTCCCCCCTTATTATTTGGGGGCGAATGGAAAGCTCCTCTGCTTGGTCTTCATGAAAAATCCCCGCGCTAACGAGCTCGGCGATGACCTTTTCACACTTCGGGCAATCGGGCCCGGTAAACAGGAGTAAACTTACCTCGGGCATATAAATTCCTTCCACGGGCAAACGCCCGAAAAAAATAAAATTTAGCCCGGCGAGACTCGCCCACCGGGCCATCTCCTAATTGTCTATTATGGCATCGAGGCCATATTCTTTTGGCTTAGAGCCCTTTAGGGGTTTTGTGAAGCGCTCGTCATTGTCCGGAACTGACATAATGTCCATACCCTGCTCTTCGAGCTCCTTGACCTTTTCATCGGTAATAGACGATTCGGTCATGACCTTTAAGAGCTTGTTTGGACGACAAAGCATTATTATTCCCGGCAAGTCAACAAGCCTTTTCTTCTCCTCGCTGAACTCCTTCACGGCTTTTTTGTGAGCAAGAAAGAGCCATGTCTTGCCTACCTCGAAAAACTTAGGCAAGGCATTTATTCTCTTCGAGACGCCCATCTCCACGGCTTCATTCTTGAAGCTTTCCGGGGAATACCACTTGTCACCCACCCACATAAGGGCGGCAGGGTCTTCGCTCGGCTGGCATGCCGGGCAAGGCCTTAAGGTCTTCGGGTCTTTGCAGTTTTCATGCTCTCCGAAGAGCTTAAGAGCATTTAACCGCTGGATTCCCCTGCTGAAACGGATTGTCTCGCCGCAAGTGGGACATACCGGAATGACGAATGGCAACCTGTCACAAACGGTCGCTATTCCCGCCGAAACCAGATAAAGCCCGTTTACTTGCGGATATCCGCAGCCGCGCTTTTCTCCACCAAACTTCACTACAGCCATCATTTCTCCTTTCGGGGCCGGGGGCATGCAGGAGCTTTACCGGGTTTGCCCCCGGCCTCCCTTTCGCATATTTGCCGATGACTACACATCGGACAGAAATTGCTCTCTACATATTTTTGGCCGTAAGTACTACAACAGAAATCATGAAGCCTTCCTTCCCTTATAGCCTTGTCGGTCTGGTGTTGAACGACTTGGCCCGGGGATAGCTTCAGTACGGTTTGTTTCATGTCTCCCTCTCATTTAGCAAGAAAGTCCAAGGCGCTTTGTTTCCTTCCTCGTTTCGGTGGTACAGGCTTTCCTTTTTTTCTTGCCTCTTCAACCTTTTCGCGATAGGCTTTTTGCGCCTCTTTATCCTTCGCCTCGCGCTCGGCCTCTTTTCTTTCCTGAGCTTTGCGCTTTAACATGTTAGTGACCCGAATCCTCTCGGCCCGGGCCTTGGCGATATGCTCATCGAGCGGGTTAGTAAAGTCGCCGCCATGAAGCTTGCTGATGGCTTCATCATACTGCCTCTGGCATTCTTTTATCTCGGCCTTGGCCTCTTTTGTTTCGGCCTTTGTCCATGTTTTCTTGAAATGTTTCAATTCCCATTTCAAGTATTGAATGAACTTTCCAAAGGCTCCGATGGAACGCCTAAAAAGCTTGCGGTTCATCGCATCTCCTTTCAAATTGTCAAAGAACGGGAGGATTAAGGCCCTCATTCCGCCGCCCTCATCGAGGACGGCGAGTGAAGGTCTTAGTTAAGAGCCATAGCCATCTGGTTCACCATCCAGTTGGCCTATAAAACCGAGTTTTTGACCGTATGTCCCCTTGCCGGGCCTTGAGTCCTCTATCTCCGATGCCTCGGTAAGAACATCTTGAATATCTTTCGCCAACTCCATGAGATTTTCGTCTATGTCTTTTTCGAGAATAGTTTCGCCATCTCTCCAGCGAAGAAACTTAAGCATGTTTCCTTCTCTCACATACTCCCACGGAGAAAAGTTTATATCGAGATATTCTATAGCCCTTTCAACGGCAACAGCATGACTAAAGACAATAGCTTTCTTACCACTGTCATATGTCACAAGGTTTTGTGGAACATAGTCATACTTCTTACATGCATCGCAAAGGCTCGGGCGGAAATAATCGCCCTTGATGGAGTCCTCTGTGGCATATTCGGCATAGCCGTACTTGCCGCTCGCTTTACTCCATCCCCTTGTCAAGGCAATTACGTTCGGGCATCCTATAAGCTTTTGGATTCTATAATCCATCGCTTTGTGGTCTGCCTCGAAGTCATCGAAGTGACACTCGGGCATTCTGTAAAGCCCCGGCGCAGAAAAGCCGGGCATGCCGACAAGAACATACACATAACCTTCCGGGTATGTCTTCATCTCTTCCTCCCAATTGTCAAAGAACGGAAAGGTAAGGCCCTTATCTCTTTGCCCTCGGGGAACTCAAGGCAGGGTAGTGAAGTGGTTTAAGTGGAAGCCCGCCTCGGCGCAAGGGCAAAGAGTAAAGGTCTTAAATGAAGAAGCGGTATTTTGCACGGCCTATTAGTACGGCCTCGCCGTTACGCCTGAGCGTCATTAAAGCGCTCCGGATTCTTATGCGGTGCTTAATTTCATTCCGCCACATGGCCCAATCGTCCGGGCGAATGACACCTATCTTTTGACGGCGCTCCATAGTTATGGTGACTATCGTATCAAGGTCAGAGACCTCGATATGATTAGCTTTGACCGCTTCGCGAATGCTATTCGCATAGCTTTCGGCTTTCATATATCCCTCCGTTTGTCAAAGAACAAGGCTAAGGCCACTATCGCATCCCACTCTCCCAAGTGGGATGAGTAGTAGTCTTATTTTTTGAAGCCGCTCGCCTGCAAAAACATGTCCTCGTTGAAATTTTCATTGTCCGCTTTGAACATCTTGATGAAGTCTTTTTCAATTCGGCGAATTACAACAGACTTGCTATGCTTGCGAGCTTCTTTCAAGATACTTGCGACATCGCTATAATGCCGTTTCGCGTATCTTTTGGACATGATTGCATCCTTTCGCTTACAAACAAAAAAGGACAGGCCCTAACCCTGTCCTCTTTTGCGTAACGCCTTGCGGTGTTACTTTTTTCTTTTCGTGGTTCGCTTGGACTTTTTTGGCGAGCTCTTTTTGGCCTTGGTTTTTTTTCTCCCCTTGGCCTTGGAGCTCTTCGAGGCCTTCCCGGTCGCCTTCTTCCCTTCCGACTTCTTCTCCGGCTTTTTTGCCTTGTCGGTGGACTTTTCGGCCTTGACGGGTTCGGCCCATCCAAGCACGTCATCCCACTTAACCTTGCCACTCTTGAGCCCATCCATCAAGCAATTGCATGCATGCTGGACGGCCCAGTTTTTTCCGGCGTAGATGGGCGAGCCATCATCTTTTTTTCTCACCGGCAAGGCTCCGAGATAATTTCGGGCCTCGTGGCATTTCTTCATGTAAGCTATCTTCTCGGGAGTGGGTTTAGAATCAAGCTTGACTTGATTCGTACAAACCGGATTCACCCCAAGCGGATGCGTACTGTCCGGACTGCTATGCGTTTTGTTATCTACTGTCATGGTCATACCCCTTTCTATTGAGTAACATGATAGCAGACGGTTAGGGCGCCTGCATAGCCATCCTGCCTTGTTGTCAAAGAGCCACTTCACTAAGTGTGTACAGTAGTGTACATCAAGACCACATTAGAATCAAGATAAAAATAAAAAAAATTGTCCTCCTGTTTGTAAACTATTGAGACATAAGGACTTATGACAAGGAAAAATATTCTCGGAAAAAGAGGTTTTGTTGGCATTTAACCCCGGGCAAGTCTCCATTCCCACCCTAACTCTTTTTATCCCAAGGGTTTACGCTTTGATGTGGCCTTCCACCCGGCTATGCACCAATACATTCCCGGTTGCTCGGAGCATTTAGCGTTTTGCTCTAAAATGGCGCATTAATTGTTTTTGTATAGTTTGGGGATATTTCCTCTTGACTATACCTAATAAGCATTGTACCTTCGCGATGTGAAGAAAAGATGCTTACTTATGGGAAAGGCCTATTGAAAAACCCGCTAAAAACCGTGAGTAAAACCCTAAAACCCCACTTAAGACCCAAGAGGAAAGTCTATTTCGCCATATAGGGATGTTTGAGGAGGAAGCTATGCCTAAGAAAAAAGTTAGGGTTAAGAGGACTGAGGAATTTGATGAGGAATTGCCGGAAAAGACAGAAGAAGATGAAGATGAAGAAAGGGAAGATGAAGACGAGGGCCCAAAGAGAAAAACGAAACTCCCCAAAATAGTTGAAGACATTCTAAGCGGAGAAATTACAGAGGTTCCCCCGGCCTATCAAGACTGGTCTATGAATTTAATGCGATGGGCTCCGAAATTTACAGGTGATAATAAGTGGGAGCTTATAACGGGGCGCATCCGAAAAATCGACACCTTGACATCTTACAAGGATGTCGAAGAGCTCGCCGAAACCGAGCATGGCGGCGGAACATACCATGTAAATGTCATGAACGAAAAAGGCCAGATAATCACGAGAAGAAAATTTGTGATAGAGGGCCTTCCGAAAGTCACGAGAGAAGACATGAGACATACCACGCAAAAATCGCCAATGGCAAACAATGACGACAACAAAGAAGGCGCGGATTATTGGCGAAGAAAAAAAGAGGAATACGAGGCCAAGGCGGAAGCTATGGAAGCAAAAAAAACATACGAAAGAATGAGCTTCCGGGAAAGCGAAGAGGATGACGACGATGATGATGACTTAGGAATGCCTTCTCCCAATCCATTTATGATTCCATCGGTCAACCCCCCGTATCAGAGACCCGGCTTTGTCGATGAAGAAAAAATTCACAAGAAGATAGAAAGGGAAGTTTTCGAGAAATTCTCACGCCTCGAAGAAGAAAAAGAGAAAAACAGGGAGCTTGAAATTCTCAGAAACGAGCT
>WJKZ01000001.1 GCA_014728785.1 Candidatus Omnitrophota bacterium | reverse complement strand
TTGTAAATATCTTTTATCTTTTTCTGGTGAATCAGGGCGCAGGAATTATAAATATGATTGTCTTTTTTATTTACAAAACCAATGAGTACGCCTATTTCCCGGCACCTGGATTTAAGACGGTTTATGATTCTTATGTTTTTATCAATAAAGTGATTTTTAAGCAGGAGGTCCTCAGGGGGGTAGCCGGTTAATGCCAGTTCCGGAAAAATCAAAAGTTCCACATCTTTTTTTCTGGCTTCTTCGATGAAAGAAATTATAATCTTATAATTATCTTCCAGGGCGCCTACACGGGGATTTACCTGAGCTAATCCTATCCTTAACATGTTTTTTATTATATCGTTTTTGTTTTATCAATCAACCCGTCAGGTCAAACCGGCTCTTACAAAGCGCCGGGTAGCGATTCCGGAAAACCTGCCGAAAAACAAAATGTTTAGAGCTGTATTCTAACGACCTGAATTCTTCTTTCGCGGTAAAGCAAAAAGGAGAACTACCGCCGCAATAAACATAAAAAGTGATATAAATTGGGATGTAGGAATATTAAATACCGTTCCTCTGGGATCCCCCCGGAAAAATTCTATAATGAACCTGAAGGTGCTGTATAAAAAAAGGTAAGCTACGAGCAGCTGACCGTTAAATCTTTTCTTTTTTCGCAATAACAGCAGCAGAATAAAAATCATGAATAAACTTAACGCTGAAATTAACTGGGTAGGTATAACTTTAGCCCCTAGCATCCCTGCGGGAGAATCGGGAGGAAAAAGAACACCTATACCGGAAGAAGTAGGTACCCCGTAGCAACACCCGTAACAAAAACAACCTATTCTTCCGAATGAATGCGCAAGAGGTACTCCCAGAATAAAAATGTCGGCAATCTTGAAAAAATTTATCTTCTTTTTTGTGGAAATAAAATACAGCGCAAGCCCACCGAAGAAAAAACCTCCATAAAAAACAAATCCGCTGCGATTAAAAATTATTTCCCAAGGAGTTTTGAGAAAACTTTCCCATTCGGTAACCACATAAAGAATACGGGCACCGATAAAACCCCAGAGAAGCGACCAGAAAAATAAATTTTCAAAAACCGGCCTTTCTATTCCTTCTCTGCCGGCGGCTGCACGACAAACCAGAAACGAAAGTATTATACCCAAAAGCACCAGGAACCCGTAGGTATAAAAAGTCAACGGACCTATACTGAATAATTCGGGATACATAATTGTCCCTGAATATCTACTTTAAATCCCGGCTGTCTAAAATTATGTTAACCGGACCCTCCATCTCTAACTCAATATCCATTCTTTCTCCAAAAACCCCTTTTTTTACCTCAAACCTTTCTTTTCGAAATAATTCCACAAATTCGGTAAACATGTTCTTTGCGGAATCAAAAGGAAGAGAATCCTCGAAAGAAGGCCGTCGCCCCTTGGCGGTAACAGCTGAAAGAGTGAAGTTGGGAACACATAAAACAGCGCCTTTCTTATCCTTTAGAGAATAATTGAACTTGCTCTTACTGTCCTGGAAAATACGGAGGTTTATTATCTTATCTACCATTTTTTTAAGCACCTCTTCCCTGTCGGCCTTCTGGAAGCCGGCAAAAACAACCAGACCTTCGCCGACGGATGAGATAATATCACGGTTCACCTTAATTTTTCCTTTAACTATCCTGCTTATTATAACTCTCATTGCTTATCCGCTTAAAGATTTTAATAAAAACTGATAAGTTATATCATCGCAGCATTGCGTTTCTTTTCGAAAATTACTCCCTGCCGGGCTCCCCTCTTTCTCATCTCCTCCTGAATCATCTTTAATATTTTTTGTTTTTCGTTAACCCAGGAAGGTGCAATCAAAGTTTGCTTGTCCGCACCCGAAACCAGCCGTAATATAACCCAATGAGGCGGGATACGGGTTAAGAAGCCAATGAGAATATCGACATATTCCGATGGAGAAAGTAATTCCAGCTTTTGCGAAGAATCATTATATATACGGGCAAGCTCGGTATTTTTAACCACATGCAAACAGTGAAATTTTATACCCCATAAATCCAACTCCGAAATTGCTCCGGCAGTAGCCATCATATCTTCTTTTGTTTCTCCCGGTAGGCCTAAAATAACGTGTACCCCTACTTTAATGCCCGAACTGTTGGCCAAATCCAAGGCATTACGGAAATCTTTAAAACTATGGTTACGGTTTATTGCCTTAAGGCTTCTGTCGTGAGCGCTCTGCAAGCCATATTCCAGATAAACCTCATAGTCAGAAGAAAAAGAACTTATCAATTTTATTTTTTCTCTGTCTATACAATCCGGCCGGGTCGATATAGCTATCCCTACAATATCCTTGAATTTACGCACCACGCTGTATTTAGCCTTCAATTCTTCTATACCTGCGTATGTATTGGAAAAACTTTGAAAGTATGCTATATATTTCTGCGCACCATAGCGGTTTCTGGCATAAGCGATTGATTGGCGGATCTGATCTTCCAGGGAAAAACGATGATTTTTTGCAAAACGGCTGAATGCTTTATTGTTGCAAAAAACACACCCTTTATTACTTAGACTTCCGTCCAGATTGGGGCAAAAAAAACCCGCATTCAGACTCAAACGGTGCACTCTGCAGCCAAATCTCTCACGCAGGTAGCCATTGAAAGAATAATAGTAATTTTTAATCTTGAGGGTATCTTTTTTCATTCTTGCTGGGTATGCAACCACAATAATCCTGACGGTAAAAATTAAATTGCCGGGAAAGCTTAAGGGAGTCCTGAAAACCTCCGCTTTTCTTAAAATCACGTATCAAAAATTTATCCCGGCTGATATTACTGCCTGTCTCGTTTACCAAACGGCTATTTTTATGAGGACTTATGGTAAGGGTGGTAGTAAAAAAATCCATATTCCTGCTTAGCATATAGTTGTAAGTATACCGCAGCCTTAATCCGAAACACAGACTGCACCGGCTTCCGCCTTCAGGTTCCTGCTCGTAGCCCTTTATCTCTTCCCACCAGACAAGAGGATTGCAACACCCTTCGATTATTTCGATATCGTATTCATGTCTGATGACATCTAAGTCTGCCTTTCTCTTCTCGTATTCTGAATGAGGGTGGATATTGGGATTATAAAAATAGCCGTATACGCAAAACCCTTCTTTTCTTAACCTCTCTATACATACCGTAGCGCAATTGGGACAACATATGTGGAGTAATACTTTCTTCATTCGTTTGGCTGGGGAAAATCGTCCAGATTAAAATAATCTTTGATGGTTATGAACTCTAACTCTTTCCTCCTGCGCTTAATCTGCTCTCTAAGGAAAGCTATTGTTTCACCCTTAGGATGCGCTATGGCTACTATTTTCCCTTTCTTTTTGGCTGCCGCTATTAAATCATCAAACCTTTCTCTCATTTTAACTCTGGTTTCCGGTGAGTCAATAAAACCCTCATTATATGAACACAGAAGGCCTTCTTTTTTGGCAATCTCGTAAGCTACCGAATCAGGGGAAGTTCGGCTGTCAATGAAAATCAAATCTCTCTTTTTTATTTCCCGCATTACCTTTTTCATAAGGGAAGCACTCTGGCAGGCTGCTGAACCCATATGA
>WJKZ01000173.1 GCA_014728785.1 Candidatus Omnitrophota bacterium | reverse complement strand
CTATTATGAAATAGATGAGGACGTTGCCCACTTTTATAAAGCTGCGATTGCTTCTTTAGGTATGTTAAGAGGTACTCAAGGTATCAGGCCCTTAATAGATTTTATAGAGCTTCAAAGTGCCGATGTAGTAACGGCAGTCTCTTTGGATTTTATCTTTCTCGCGGTCGACTCTTTAAGGAAAATATCTCCTCAGGATGCCCAGGATGTTATTCTTGATATCGCACCCAGGAGTGACGGTGATGAGTTTCAGCAGAGGGTTATTTTTTCTTTAACGGCTTTGATACCCCCCGGGTTACAGATTTTATGCTCGATAGCTTAAACAGCCCCGGCGAGGATACCCGTCTTCTGGCATTAGCTTCTTTATCCCCGCGGGTGAGTGAACCCCGGATAAACGAAGCTTTTACGGATTTAGTCTTGCATGACCCTTCTTATTCAGTGCGCGCGCAGGCCGTATGGGAATTAAGGGTAGTCCATAACCCCGATACTTTAGCCGTATTAAACGCTGCCTTAGCCGACCCTCACCCTCAGGTAAAAGAAACAGCCATTGTTTCCCTGGCTCCTTTAGCTGATTTTGAAATTATGCAAAATATGCAGCCTTTACTGGATGACTCATCTGTCAATGTACGCCAACAGGCAATCTCCTCAATTGCTTCACAATTATATCGTTTCCCTCAAGCACTTGATTGGCTCACTCCCGGCCTGACATCTTCCGATACCTATATCCGTTCAACTACCATATCTGCTCTGGGAGGTCAGCTACGTGATTTCCCTCAACTCACAGATTCTTTTTTAACTATTGCCGCAGACCCCCAGGAAGTATTTGGTTTGCGCCAGAGCGCAATGCTTTCACTTTCGCAGGTAGAAGGCCCCAGGGTAGATGACTTTTTTATCAATAGCTTTAATAATCCTGATTGGCGGATACGTTATTCATCCGTCCTTGGATTATCCGGCAATGCCGGCCCTCAAGATATCGATTTTTTAAACCAGGCAGTCTCTGATTCTCATTGGCAGGTAAGAGCCGCATCAATTTATGCCTTAGGACAAGCCGGCGATGCGCAAGCGATAGATGTAATTAGTGCAGGCTTAGATGACCCGAATTGGCAGGTAAGGCAGACTGCAGCAACGTCTTTGGCTAATTTTGACTCTCAAGATACGTTTGATTTGTTAGTTCCTATGCTCGGAGATTACAACCGCCAGGTAAGGCTTTCAGCCTTTGATTCCTTGCAATTCGGCCTGGGCGAGAATGAAGAAGTAGTAGATGTTTTTAAGGATACTCTACTTGGGCATAACGATCCTTTCCTGCGCCAGCAGGCAGCCTTTGCGCTTTCAAGTTTAGATTCTCCGGACGTTTTACCGGATTTGACTGTTGCCTTAGATGATTCTCACCCCCGTGTAAGAATGGCCGCGGCTTTGGCTTTGGTCCCCAGAGCCGACCTAACATCAGCCCGCCCCTTTGAAGTTTTATTAAATGTGCCCGGGATAGAAGCCCAGGCACTTGCAATAAGAGCTGCCTCATCAAGGCTTGTTGAGTTCCCCCAGATGGCCGACTTAATCACCCCCGGCCTTGAAAGCAATAATTTATATATCCGTTCTGTTACTATAGATTCTCTGAGCCCCTATTTAGAAGATTTACCTCAACTGCAAGAGCCTTTCTTAGATATTGCCCAGAACCCTCATCAGCCGATTGAATTCAGGCAAAACGCTTTGTTTTCTTTATCATTTACCGGAAACCCGCAAGCTCACAGTTTCATTTTTGATGAGTTAACGAGTCCCGACTGGAGGATGCGCCAGGCGGCAGCCCTCAGTTTTTCAAACATTCCCGACTTCGAGCCAATTCCTGAATTAACCTCTTTAACCCAGGACCCATACTGGCAGGTAAGAGCAGCTGTTGCTGAAACTTTAAGTGGTTTTGGTGATTCTTCCGTAAATGACAGCCTTATAACTTTACTTGAAGATGATTCGTTTTATGTTAGAAGAATTGCTATTGAAAGTTTAGGAACTAGGGTCAGTGAAGAGCCTGAATTAGTAGAGCCTTTAGCAAGATTTGCCAGAGAAGAACCAAATTATTTAGTTCGTATGATAGCCAGTTTATATCTTCCATCTGTTGAGGCCGCTGAGTTAAGCTCGGTAGATCAAGATTTATCTTCGGTCTTAGAAAGCGTTAAGGCTATAGTTATTGTACCTCCAACGGATGACTTCGATCCTTCTACCAGTCGAGGAAATAGTGAGATTTGGTCAGAGCATTTAGGCATAAGAAGAACCGCTGAACTAAGGGGTGTAGAAGTTTTTGAACATTATTGGTCCGGAAATATGTTTGATGGAGAATTTTTTGATCCATATCATGAAGATTTCAAAAATGCACAGATTGATTTGGACAGTACAGTTTTCAAAGCTTTAGAGGTTGCTGGCGAAGATGGTATAGTATGGATATTAGGTTATGAAAGAGGAGGGATAGAAATTGTACAACAAAGATTCTCTTCACCTGATCTATCTCCTGAAGTAAAAAAAGCTTTGCAGGAAAAACGTATCCAGTTTTTACCAGTTAAACCCGATCCAAGAGTTAGTTATGGAAGATTAAATTATACGAATGAAGAATTAAAAAAAGGATTTATAGAGTTAGCTGATTTGATACAACATTTTTCTGCAACAGAGGATAGCTGTAGTATTGATATAACATCTTCAATAAATTATCCACAAACATCTGACATGAGCCTTGCAGATACTTATTTGATTAGAAAATTTCTAAGTGTCTATATAAGACCACAATCCGAAAAATATCAATCGAATCAGATTTATGCAGGTTATAATCTATTTGAAATGTCTACATCCCCTCCAGGCTTAATCAACAGCACATATATGTGGTATAATAATATAATACAATCAGGATATACTGGTTTTAATCCGGATTATATGTCTTATGCTCCTTCTGGCTCAGTATATTTTGGCCCTGATGTAACCGGAGGAGTGCCTTATACAGGAGGATATTACAATACGACCCCAGGCGATTCCTACTTACCGGGCGCAGCCAGTGGTGCATATACAGGATATAATGACACAGGTTATTATGATTTTACACAGTCCGGCTATAGCGGAGGATATCACCATGTTACTCCTGGAACTGATTACACACCCCCTATAGGGAATGATTATAGTACGCCTTGATGCTTTAGCTGAGTACAATGTTTATAGCTTGAAGGCTATCAAGGGTGATGATATAGTATGGATATTGGGTTATGAAACAGGGGAGTAAAGACACACTTATGACTAGTAAAATACAAGCAATATTTAAAATAATAGTAATCTTTTGGATATCTATATCACTAGTACGCCCAGTATTTACTCAAATCAAGAAAATAAAACCAAAAATAATAGAGAAGAGAGGATTAATTGAAAAAACATATGAGGGAGAAGGAAATATCAATGAAGAAGCAAAGGAACTTTTCTTAAAAGGGTATAATTTTTTTCAAGAAGAAGAGTATGGTAAAGCAATAACAGTTCTTGAAAAAGCTATACAAATAGATCCTAATTTCACAGAGGCTTATACTAATTTAGGTAATATCTATGATGAATTAGGTAGTCATCAAAAGGCACTAAAATTATATCACAAAGCCATCCAGATAGACCCAAATTTTGCTGTAGCCTATAATAATATTGGCATCGTTTATTATAACCTTGAGCAATTTCAGAAAGCTATAGGATTTTACAAGAAATCCATTAAATTAGATCCCAATTCTGTGGAAGCATACAATAACTTAGCTATTGTTTATGGAAAATTAGGTGATTACCAAAAAGAAATAGATTACTTGGAAAAAGCCATCCAAATAAACCCTAATTTTGCTGAAGCTTATAATAATATAGGTGTAACTTATATAGAATTAGATAATCCTAGGCAAGCATTAAGTTATCTACAGGAAGCCATACAATTGGATCCAAATGATAGCGATGCGTATAATAATTTAGGCATTGCTCACAGAAAGATTGCTAACTATCACGAGTCAATAATGTGTGGCCAGAAAGCTATCCAGTTAGATCCCAATTCTGTGGAAGCATACAATAACTTAGCTATTGTTTATGGAAAATTAGGTGATTACCAAAAAGAAATAGATTACTTGGAAAAAGCCATCCAAATAAACCCTAATTTTGCGGGTACTTATTATAATCTTGCTGATGCGTATATTCATCTAAGTAATTATCAAGAAGCAATAACCCACCTAAAAAAAGCCATCGAGATTAATCCAGATGTTGTTAAGGTGAATTACAATCTTGCTGTTGTTTACGAAGAAATAGGTAAGTACAAAGAAGCAATCATTTATTTTAAAAAAGTAATTGACGCAGATCCTAAGCACATCGATGCTCTTACTTACCTTGCAAGTGTATACATAAAATTAGGAGACTATCAAGAAGCATTAATATATGCAAAAAAAGCTTATCATATAGATTCTAATGATGTTGCTGTTTATCTTGCACTCGGCAGTGCTTATGGAGGTTTAGGAGATTATATAAATGCTAAAAAATATTACCAAAAAGCAAGAGAGATATGCGAACAACTGGGAAACCAGAGATGCGTAGACTTGACAAAAAATATGGAAGCCATGATGGAAAGTAGACTAGAAAAGTTGGGTCAAGATGCTATTTTTTATCTTCGCGCCCCCCCTTCTTTAGAGTCTGATCAAGATATGCCTTAGTTTAAAGTTTAATATCACTAAATTAATAAAAAATTTTAAATAGGGACAGATGTTAACGCTCAGTAATTAGGTAACTCTTTTGGTATAATAGCCAAAGGAGGTTACCAATGAAATACCATGATATAATT
>WJKZ01000172.1 GCA_014728785.1 Candidatus Omnitrophota bacterium | reverse complement strand
GGCTGTGTTTTTGCAAGTCGGAGACGAAGAAAAAACACTTAGCCGAATTGATCCTGAGCAGAGCGAAGGATCTCATCAGTGAGAAATATTATTAAGGTTTTCTTGAGACTTCTCACTCCTGAAGGGGTTCGAAGTCCTCGAAATTTTCCTTGAAAATTTCTCGGAGGGGTGGCAGAGTCTGGTTTTCCCGCACCTTAATAAAAGTATTCAGCGGGATCCGCCTCTGGCGGAATCGCGGCGGTCTTGCCCGCCACATTAAATAAATTATCTAGGCGGGTCCGCCTCTGGCGGAAAAACCGTTGTTCTTTTAATCGGAGGGGTGGCCGAGTTTGGTTTAAGGCGGTAGTCTTGAAAACTACTGTAGCCGTAAGGTTACCGGGGGTTCGAATCCTCTCCCCTCCGTTTAAAATTTCTTTGAAATTTTAAACGGACCTCAAGCGTTGTGAGAGGTCTTTATAGTCACAGACACAGCTCATCGCAGGAACGGCAGGCCTAATACATCTTCGGATGAAATAAGAGAGGACTTCGCTTGGCAGCGAAGATTTCATACGAATCCTCTCCCCTCCGTTGTATTCTTTAGCGTCTCCAACCTATTTCTATCCAATCAGTTATAATGCAAGTTCAAAATCAAATTTCTCCTGTGCCCATTTTGTGTCCAACGCTTTAGACCTCTTTAGTCAGAACCATCGTTAGGGAGTTTTGACTTTTAACCCTCTGTGATATAAGATATTAAGGCAGTGGTATAATTATTATAATAAAGGGATGAATAAAATGAAAATATTAGATATAGGTTGTTCAAGAAATAAAATTAAGGGTGCAGTGGGCTTAGATATAGACCCTGATTCCGATGCAGATATCATCCATGACTTAGCTAATCCGCTACCCATAGAGGATAATGAATATGATCTTATTTATTGTAGACATCTGCTTGAGCATTTGGGTACACCTAAAGATGTCACCAATCTTATAAAAGAAATTTATAGAATAAGTAAACCTGGTGCTCGTGTCATTTTTGAAGTACCTCACTTTTCTTATTATGTCTCCTATTCCAGTATTACGCACAAAAGATACTTTTCTTTCTTTTTGCTTGATAAGCTGGTTAATTTAATACCGCATAAAACAGTAAAAAAAGAAATTAGATTTTATAAGACATTTAGATTATTCGGGATAAGAACTCTAGCGAATAGGTTTAAAGAGGGTTACGAAAGATTCTGGACTTATATTTTCCCAGCAGAAACTATTTGGTTTGAAATAATTATTGATAAGTCTCTACAGCAGGAAATTTAGCATTTTTAGCCACAAAAGGAACATTTTGAGTAATTATAGCCAGTTCTTTATAAAGTTTCTCTATTTCTTCTGAAGCACAAAAAGTTCTAAAATCGTAGTCTTGGGGGAGGCATTTAATTTTATGCCCAAAATGTGCCCATCTTAAGCGAAAACAGAGGAAAAAAGAAGGAAAGCGGAGGAAAACAGGTAGAATGTATAGCTCTTTTCAAATAAACGATAATTTCAAGGAAGTCTTCTTAAATAAAGCATATTTAGAAATCACCTCAACGAATTCTCTCCCCTCCGCGGTCCTTTTAAAAAGGACAGCGGATCCTGAGGGTAGGGAATGCCGAAGAATCTTATGACTCTTGAAATTTTAAACGGACCTCAAGCGTTGTGAGAGGTCTTTGTGGTTCGAGATACAACTCATCGCAAAACGATGGGCCTGAACCCAGAAACAGGAGGAAAACGAAAAATGAGCAAAAGAGGAAAAAAGAGGATTTTTTTAACTTTTCTTATACTCTTATTTGTCAATTTCATGATAATTTTTTTCAACATAAAAGATGGTCTTGGTGAAGGGGATGTTATGTATAGATTTCGGGAAAGACAGACGGTTACTTTTTTATCGGCCTTGATGTTAGGGCTTACAAGTTTGACTGCCCTTGTTATATATCTACTCAGAAGGCGTATAAGCAGTTTTGGCGAGAGGATAGGTTTCTGGCTTTTTTCCTCAATTGGATTTTTCTATTTATGCATGGATGAGTATTTTATGGCTCACGAAGGAATGGATGAGTGGGTCGGTTCCTGGTTTGGCCGTGATATAAAAGAGATGAATTTAGACGGAGTCGTTATAGCCTTTTTTGGCCTGGTTGCTTTAGCGGTTTGCTTCTATTTTCGCAGAACTATTTTTCAGAACAAAGTTATGTTGCCTTTCCTGACAGTGGGAGGAATATGCCTTGCGGGGACGGTTATCTGCCATCTTGGTGAGCGTATACATATATTTGTGGAAGTCGCGGAAGAGTCTTTTAAGATAGTAGGAGTTTCGTCCTTTTTCTCTGCCTATATTCTGGCTTTTATTTCTTCTCTCGATAAACTCTCCGGTATCTGTCCGAAACCTGCCGATGCTTAAGGATGATAGCGCCGGAAATAGAATATTTACAGAAAAAGAGAGATAATCTCATGAGGCGGGATATTCTGGTATTTATGTGATTAGAGCATAGAAACGGATATGCTCTTTTAGTTTTTCCAGAGCATCAGGGGGCACAACTGTGAATTTTATCCCTAACATATAGGGATATTTCGTATCGTTGGTACGGTTTCGCCTGACTACTTCTCCCAATATGCTGACAGCTTCATTGAATTCAGGAAGGTGTATATTAAGCCTTACAAGTTCGCCTATCTGCATTTTAAAAGGGCTGAACAGGCACACGCCATCCTGGGAAATATCACTGCTTAAAGAATTGCTGGCCAGGAGGTAACGAACAGAGCAAAGTTCGACTTTAAAGCTATTTTCCAGGCGGGGGTGTTTTCTTCTTTCCTTAACTTGTTTTTTTATCTTTCTGGGCATAATACCCTCCAGTTTAATAATAACATATAAAAAGTATGGTGGGAGCGCAATTGCATTTCTTTATGAAAGCGTTTACATTCCGGCTGCTTTAATGATTTCAACGAAGAGAAGGGAAGGGGGCATTGTCTTTTCCCCTTCTCCCAGAGGGTATTGTGCGGATTAAAAAGACCTTTCGCTTATATTCAGTACGGCGAGCTTACCCTCCAAAAAATAAACTTTCAAAATTATTTTACGGCACAAACGTTTCTCAATCAATACCAGATGGGAGCGTTTTTGAGAACGTTTACAAAGATAAATCAGGCCGGTTCAGGGAGAAGTGTTGAACTTACTCCTGATTTTTGGTATGCTATTTTTCATTTTCCGACTTGTTAAGATAATCGAATCCGTTGTATAATTAAGAAGAAAATTCTTAAGTGCATATTAAGTATTTGTGTTGTTGAAAGACAAAAGAAAAGTTCGTTAAATACCGCAATAGCAGGCGGAAAGGAGATAACGGTGAAAGAAAGAAGAAGATTTATGAGACTCAATGCCCAGATTAAGGTTGAGCTGGCAAAAATAGGTAAAGTTTCCGGGAGCACAGAAACAAAACCCGCAACATCGAAAAACATATCTGAATGCGGAATAGCGGTAACGGCCTACACAAGGGATTTCGAAGTAGGAGACAGAGTTATAATCGCAGCAGAGTTACCGAACAAAAAGATTGTGGGCCTGGAGGGCAGGGTTGCCTGGATAAGGGAGTTTGAAGTCGGCAGCGCGGAGAGCGGGAGCAGAGGGTATGATATAGGAATTGAATTTATAGATGTTTCTTTCGCGGATATCGAAGCTATCAGAGAATTTGAGAATTTATCTCTGAATTTATAATAAAATGCGCAGATTCAATAATTTTGAGCGAAAGGTACTCCAGATACTTACCGAGCATAAAGGGGAAAGGATAAAGCTGTTTAATTTAGAAACTGAAGGGGTTAAGGCTTCCACCATCCTGAAAGAAGCTTGTAAATTAAAGACTGAGAAAGTCATAGAGGCCGTAGTTGAGCTGACCCGAAAGGGCTATATACAATTATTAGATCCACAATTTAAGAAAAAACAGGATTTAAACATCGATAAACTTCTTTTAAAGAAAAGTACAGGTTCCATGGTTATCAATTTTGTAGTGAGGATAAGAGAAAGAGGAATAAAAGCTTTAAAATTTTTACAGGAAAAAGAGGAAAGGAAAAAAGCTCAGGAAGTTAATGAGGAGGGAATATGAATAAAAATAATACCGGCGGGGAAAGAAGGCGTTTTATCCGTCACCCGATGTGTTTTCCCCTGAAATACAAAGTGCTTAAAAGGGGCTTCAGTAAAAAGAGGGAAGATTACTCTTCGACTAAAAATATCAGCAGGGGCGGATTGCTTTTTCCCAGCAGGTATGCCGTCGAACCCGGCTCTTTGATTCTTTTGAAAATGCCTTTTCAGGATAAAATTTTTAAAGTAAGAGGCAAAGTCCTGCATTGCAATATAAGTCAGGATACAAATCTTTATGAAATCGGAGTATCTTTTCAGAGATATAGCGATGCTTTTAAGGTTCGTTTAGTAGAGCAGCTTTATCTGATTAGTGAATACAGAGATTTAAGAGCTATGCAAACCGGCAAAGACATATCTTTGCAGGAAGCTTCCCGGGAGTGGATTTCCCGATACTCGAAACGTTTTCAGAGGCTTTATTGGTAAATCTCAGTCTACAGAGACCAGAGGACAGCGAAGCGAATAAAGTGAGCGAAGTCCTGAGCGACCAACGGGAACCGAAGGAAAGGCAGACGAGGGACGAAGGATGAGGGTGATAGATGACACAAGACAGAAAACGGGCATAGTGAATAATTAAAGGCAATAATGGTTTTTTCTATTCGGTTGCCGGAGGGATGCCGGGTTTTTTTCGTGCTTTTTTCTTTTCGGC
>WJKZ01000171.1 GCA_014728785.1 Candidatus Omnitrophota bacterium | reverse complement strand
TTTATGCCCCCCTCCGCCGAAAAACCTGGCTATTATATTGACATCCACCTTTGAACGGGAACGGAAATTAACTCTTATCTTATTACTGGCTACTCTCTTAAAAAGAACAAAAACCTCCACACCCTTCAATAATCTCATTATGGAGAATATAATTTCGGTTATATCGTAACCTTTATCTACCCAGCGGGGCATCTTCGCCCAGCAAATTTTTTTACGGGAATCAAGATGAAGGTTCGACATAACCCTCCCTATAAAATTCAAATCGGCGGGAGTACCGACGCTATGCAATTTCTCATAAATGCGGTGAGGAAATACTTTGTATTTTAATAAATGAGATATAATCCTGTGAGTCTCACTGTTTGTGCTGGCATAAGTAAAACTGCCTGTATCTGTGAATATCCCGGTATAAAGACAGGTGGCTATATTTTTATCCATAATATCCAGTTTTCTGCACAGGTAATAAACCATCTGAGAAGCGGAGCTCGCCGCAGGCTCAACCCAGTTTATATCTCCGAAAAAAGTATTACTCACATGATGGTCTATATTTATTATGCAGCCGGCCCCGCTTAAGCTGTCCTTTATTTTTCCGGCACGGGAGGAATCAGAGCAATCCAGTACCATAGCTACATCAAATTTAGAGGCAGGAACATTATTCTTTATGATTCTGCTGAAAGGGAAAAATTCATATATGTGAGGCAGACGGTCGTGGTTGCAGACAGCAACTTTTTTGTTAAGTTTACGCAAAAGTATATAAGTAGCCAGCTCCGAACCCAGGGCATCGCCTTCCAGATTAACGTGAGCCGTTACCATAAAGGTTTTGCTGTTTTTTATCTTTTTAGCTATCTTATCAAGGACCTTCTTTTTCGCCATTTCCGCCGTCTTTGATTTCTTCTATCTTCTGGTAAATTTCAACACTATATTTTATAGAATCATCGGCTATAAAAATAAAGTGAGGTAAAACCTTGAACCTCACCTTTCTGCCCACCATAAAACGTATAAGACCACTCATCTTATCCAGTATCTCTTTTGCGTACTCATATTTAGTCTCATCCAGCAAACTGAAATAAACCTTGCTTTCCCGTAAATCCGCGGTTGTATCGACTCTGGTAATCGATAAAAAATCCGCGACAGGGTCATCAACTGCTTCCTTTATGGCAAGGGTTATCTGCTTTTGCAGTTCACTGTTAACTTTTTTCATCCGCAGAGACATGCTTCACTCCTTAATTTAAAAACTTTGAAATGTGATTATAACTTAAACCGGCGCTCTTATCAACACTCTTTGAAGCTTATCTTACCTTTTGTCTCGTCAGCTCCCTGAATATCTTTTCCGCTTCACTCAGTTCCTGCACTCTGGTTTCAAGGCCCTTATCCAGTTTAAGCCATAACAATTTTTCCAGTACTCTGCCGTAAACACTTTCCGGCTCCAACCCCATCTTTTTTAAATCTCTGCCTTTGATCTTTAAGGAAACACCGGCCAGATTATGGAAGAAATAACTTATATTGTTCCTTAAATAACTGTGCGGATAATAGGCATAGAAAAAAATAATACTTTCAAAACTTAAAGGGGCCAGTATCTTATAAATTGAACTTGGCCTTATATCTTTTCTGTTCAGCCTTTTGATTCTATTGATATTTTTTTTGACAGAAAAAATAATAACTCTTTCTCCCTTCCTGAATCCAAAAATTTCAGCTAAGGCAAACAGCTTTTTGGGAGAAAGCCGGATTAAAAGAGCCGTCAGGTATACTACGTAATTACAGACCTCCCGGTGGAGAAAGAAATCGTTGTAATACAGCTGTAAAGCATTATCTATTCTTTTAAAAAGCCTATAGTGAAAATTTCCTATTTTCATACCTCTGTCCATAAAACCAAACCCGACCAATCGATTTATGCGCCTTATGTACTTTAAAGGTTTATCCTCCTTAAGTATAAGGCAAATCTCATTTCTTATTCTGTGAGGGTTAACTGTACGCAAAATATTATTGCTGATTGCCTGGCGCAACAAAGACATAGTAGTCTCCTCTATTTTAAAAGAGAATCTCCGCTCGAACCTTATAGCCCGGAAAATGCGGGTAGGGTCCTCCAGGAAACTTTTCTCATGCAGCACTCTCACCAGACCTTTTCTTAAATCGGACAGGCCGTTGTATAGATCAATCAGCTCCCCGTAATTTTTCTCGTTAAGACTGATAGCCATAGCATTAATGGTAAAATCCCTCCTGAAAAGGTCACGGGAAAGAGTCGAAGGCTCAACCTTGGGCAAATCTCCCCAGTTAAGGTAATGTTCGGTCCTGGCGGTAGCAAAATCTATCTTGTGCCCCCGAAAATATATAGTAGCCGTACCGAAAGAATGGTGCCGTCTAAAAGGGAGGCCTAAATCTGAGGCTAACTTGCGTACCAGGATTATCGCATCGCCCTCTACTACTATATCAAGGTCGAGCACTCTTTTGCCTATAAGTAAATCACGGACCACCCCTCCAACCATATAAATATTCATTCCCTGCCTTCGGGCATCACCGGAAGCCAGATAAAGCATTTTTTTGAAATCCTGAGGCAGTCTTTTTAGATGATTCTTCATACTATTGGCAATTATTTAGCCCGGGGATGAAACTGTAAATGAATTTTTTTAAGACGGCTTTTATTTATATGGGTATAAACTTGAGTTGTGGTAATACTTGAGTGGCCCAGCATTTCCTGGACACTGCGCAAATCTGCACCTCTTTCCAGAAGATGGGTGGCAAAACAATGCCGCAACGTATGCGGGCTCACCTTCTTTTTTATATTGCATTTTCTTACCATCTCCTTTATCATTTTCCATACACTTTGCCTGCTGAGCCTCCTTCCCCCCTGAGCCAGGAAAAGAAACTGGGAGCTTTTTTTGCCTAACAGTTTTTGCCTTGATTCCGAAATGTATTTTTTTAAAAATTTCTCGGCTACTTTTCCCAGAGGGACTATCCTCTCCTTAGAGCCTTTACCTTTACACTTAATAAAACCTATTTCTAAATTTACATCCCCTAATTTTAGCCCGGAAATTTCCGAAACCCGCAAGCCTGTAGCATACATTAATTCCAGAATAGCCCTGCTCCTTATTCCATAAATATTCTTTAGATTGGGCGCCTTGAGGAGCCGGTTTATCTCCTCGAAATCAAGGAAAGAAGGTATCTTTTTGTCTACCCGGGGAGCTTCTATAAGGTCTGAGGGGTCTGAAGAAGATATCTTTTCCCTGAGGAGAAATTTATGAAAATTTTTTACGGTAGAAAGAATACGGGAAATAGAGACTGCCGATATCCGGTTACGCAGGGAAAATAAAAAATCGGTAATATCCTTCCGGGTGACTTTACGGAAATCGTCTATGCCTGCATGCTTAAGATAATTTACGTATTTCTTAAGGTCCTCTTCATAGGAGTAAACAGAGTTTTTTGATAAACCTTTCTCTACTCTCAAATAATCGATAAAAGTTTCCAGATATACCTGCATATACTTATCCGGACCGTTAGGCCCCTTTAAAGAAAGGGATTGGTCCTTATCTCATTCCCCACACTTGTGGGAATACCGTGACCGGGATAGATTAAAGTTTCTTCCCCGGATGTGAAAATTTTATTTTTTATCGACTCAGTCAGCTCTTTGTGAGAAGCTAAAGGTAAATCCGTCCTGCCAATTGACCCGGCAAAAAGCGTATCTCCGCTGAATATTAAACCATCTATTTTGAAAGATACCGAACCCGGAGTATGGCCGGGTGTATGAATAATCTCTAAATTCCTGTTATCGAGAATTTTAATATTCTTCCCGGAGAAAACCAGAGGTTTTTTCTTTACGCTAAAACTATTCCCGAAATAAACAGAGCCGTTTAGCTCGGGATTCAGAAGAAATGCACTGTCTTTTTCATGGATATAGAACGGGTAGGGGGATGCATCTAAGCCGCCGGTATGGTCGAAATGGCCGTGGGTTAAAAGCACCGAGCTAATCTCTATTTTATTTTCTTCTATATATCGGGAAATCTGGACAGGAAAAAGAGGAAGGTCTACAATAAATCCTTTTCTGGTCAATCTATCATAAACAATGTAACAATTGGCACAAAGCTCCCCCAAGGCAAAAGTTTTTATAATTAATCCATCCATTTTTTCGCTTCTTCATAATTGAAATCGGATTCAAACCTCCTTTTAACGTTTTCAATTTTTTTTATCAAGCGGTTTCTGCTGGCCCCGCTCAGGCTGGGACTTCTTTCTATAACGGACTTTGCCTGCTGTAAATCTTCATAAAGGAAAGAT
>WJKZ01000170.1 GCA_014728785.1 Candidatus Omnitrophota bacterium | reverse complement strand
GAAGATAATAGCTCATGGCTCATTGCTCTTAGCTCATAGCTGCTTGTCGCTTGAGACTTGTAGCCTGAAAGCCTGAAGCTTGAAACCTGCAGCCTGAAACCTGAGGTCTTAATCAAATGCGTCTTATAATTGCTACCAAAAACAAAAATAAAGTCAAAGAAATAAGACAGATATTAAAGGGTCTTAATTTACGGATAGTCTCCCTGTATGATTTAGACCGTAAATTCCGTATAGTAGAAAATGGCAGAACATTTAAAGATAATGCTGTAAAAAAGGCTTTAGTTGTCTCAAAAGTATATAAAAATGATTTGGTGATGGGTGAAGATTCCGGTTTGGTAGTTGAGTGTTTAGGCGGTGAGCCGGGGGTTTATTCCAAGAGATACGCAGGTAGAAACGCTAATGATTATAAGAATAATCTTAAGGTTTTGAAGAAATTGGAAGGTTTATCCAAAAATAAAAGAAGAGCTTATTTCTTCTGCTTCCTGGCTCTATCTTTGGGAGGAAAAATAGAGGAGATATTTGAAGGAAGGATGGACGGCCTTATCCATTGTGAAATTTGCGGTGATAACGGTTTCGGATATGACCCCATATTTTATCTGCCTTCTTACAAAAAAACAGTAGCCCAACTGCACCTTTCTTTAAAAAACAGGATAAGCCATAGGTCTAAAGCGTTCCGCAAGCTCAAGAAATTCCTTGAGCAAAAGTGTCTTGAAAAATGTGAAGGCTTCCGGGAGAGGTAGCTTTCATTTAAAATTGTATATATTTTCCATATAAAATAAAAAATTTGACAATTTCCGGCTTTTAGATTATTTTGGATACAATTATTACAGCCAGGATAAACTACCGGCCGGGGGGTATGAATCGATAGACACTGCTATATTTATTGTAGGTCTTTTAGACCCTCCAGGATTAAGGAAGAATTATGGGGTTTTTACAAAGGTTTAGAGAAGATATTAATACAGCTTTCAGGGAGGATCCTGCCGCCAGGACAGGTGTTGAGGTTATGCTTTGTTATTCCGGTTTGCATGCGATATGGCTGCATCGGTTTTCTCACCTGGTTTGGAATAAAGGGTTTAAAACCTGGGCAAGAATAATATCTCAGGCGGGGAGATTGCTGACAGGAATAGAAATACATCCCGGAGCCAAGGTAGGGCGCCGTTTTTTTATTGACCATGGCATGGGGGTAGTTATAGGAGAGACTACCGAGATAGGTGATGATGTTTTAATATATCAAGGGGTTGTTTTGGGAGGGGTTTCTCAGGCGAAGACAAAAAGACATCCTACTTTAGGTGACAGGGTGGTAGTGGGAGCCGGAGCTACGCTCTTGGGCCCGATTAAAGTGAGCAAGGGAGCAAAAGTTGGAGCGGGTTCAGTTGTTGTAAGCGACGTTCCGCAAAATGCCACGGTAGTGGGGGTACCGGGCAGAATTATCTTGCCTGCCGTTAGAAAGAAAATAAGCGGGGTAGATTTAGACCATAACAAATTGCCGGATCCTGTGATAAAAGTACTGCACCGGCTTGAGAAGCGGATTGAAGAACTGGAAAGGAAGTGCAAAAAATGCGAGTCTTAGTGACCGGCGGAGCCGGATTTATAGGTTCTAATATTGTAAAGTTACTTCGGGAAAGAGGCGCAAAAGTTTTGATTCTGGATGATTTCTCCCATTCCGGTTTTAAAAATATAATTGATTGCCAGGCTGATGTCGTTTGTGCCGATGTAAGCGATGAGAAAATTTTAAAAAAACTCCCCAGAGTTGACGCTATAATACACGAAGCCGCAATCACAGAAACTACCCTTAAAGATGATACAAGAATGGTCAAGGTCAATTTTGAGGGCTTCAGAAATATTTTAAATTACTCTTTAAAAAATAAAATAAAACTTGTTTATGCCTCAAGTGCTGGTGTTTACGGAGAAGGAGATTGCCCCATGAAAGAGAGCCAGAAGTCCCTGCCTCATAATATTTATGCTTATTCCAAACTTCTTTGCGACCGGCTTTTTGAAAAAGTTACCCGACGGGCAACAAGGCCGGTTATAGCAGGATTGCGTTATTTCAATGTTTACGGACCGGGAGAAGAGCATAAAGGGATGTCGGCAAGTATGGTTTACCATCTTTACCACCAGATGAGAAAAGGTAATTCTCCCCGTCTTTTTAAATACGGAGAGCAAAGAAGAGACTTTATTTACGTAGAGGATGTAGCCAGGGTGACCGTAGATTGCCTGGAGATTAAAAAAAGCAGAGTGATGAATTTAGGCACAGGGGTCCCACGAAGCTTTAACGATATAGTGGCCGTTTTAAACAAATTATTAAATACCGCTTTTAAACCCGATTATTTCGACAACCCGTACAAAGGAAATTACCAGAACTATACTGAGGCTGATGTAAGATTATTGAAGGAGAGTTTCAAGGGGTTAACTTTTCTTTCACTGGAGGAAGGGATAGAAAAGTACCTAAAATATTTACAAAACTCGTAGAAACGAGAGTATTTCTCCCGTCTGTTTTCGGCAGGCGGCGCCTAAATTAACTTATTTTAAATGGGTTATTTAGAGTATCAGGAGATTATTCTCGTCTTTTTGTTAAAGCATTCGTTTCAAAAATAAAATCTCATATAAAAAGTACTTGACAATTCTTATAT
>WJKZ01000016.1 GCA_014728785.1 Candidatus Omnitrophota bacterium | reverse complement strand
GTTACCGGGTATGGGATAATCGATAATATCGGGATTTGCATCGGTATCTATAAGCGCCACTACCGGTATGGAGAGCTTAATAGCTTCACGAATACAGGCTGTTTCCTTTTTAGGATCAATTACGTATATGCATTCCGGAAGCTTTTCTAAAGAAATAACCCCGCTGTAATTCTTCTCCATTCTTTCCAATTCCCGGTTAAGCCTGACGACTTCCTTACTGGGCATTTTGTCGAAATCACCTTTTTCTTTCTTTTCCAGTAAATTTAAATATTTTTTTATCCTTTGCTGAACGGTCGAAAAATTGGTCAGGAGCCCCCCCACCCATCTTTCGACTACATAAGGCATCTGACAGGAAGAGGCAAGTTCCCTGACTACACCCCTTATCTGTTTTTTTGTGCCTACAAAAAGGATTTTTTCGTCTTTAGAAGCTTTTTGCTTGAGGAAATCCTTGGCTTCTTCTAATTTTTGAGCGGTTTTTTCTAAATCAATAATATAGACATTCTTCTTCTTTCCGAAAATAAATTTTTTCATTTTCGGGTTCCAGTGCTTACTCAAGTGTCCAAAATGGACACCGTTTTCCAGCATTTCACTTATAATCTGGGGTAAAGCCATGATTTTTTGCCTCCTTAAAAGATTTATAATTTAATATGATTTTAAATAATTTCAGGTCTACACTAACTCAAAAGTATATCATATTTACTAATATTTTCAACTTTATTCTCTACTTATAAAATAGTAGGGGTACAGGGTTTTTTAGAGAAGATAAAACCACCCTTCCTCCCCCTGATTACTCAAACTGCAAACTATATAACTTTTTATAAAGAGTATCAGCTGCTGTCAGTTGAGCGTGATTCCCTCTTTCTTTGATTTGGCCTTCTTCTAAGACTATTATTTTATCGGCGCGCTGTACCGTTGAAAGCCGGTGTGCTATAATGAAGGAAGTCCTTCCCTCCATTAAAGTATAGAGAGCTTCTTTTATCAACTGCTCGGAAACTGAATCCAGCTGGCTGGTAGCTTCATCAAGAATTAAAATAGGAGCATCTTTAAGTATAGCTCTTGCGATAGCCAGCCTCTGTTTCTCTCCTCCTGAAAGTCTCAGGCCCCTGTCGCCTATCATTGTATCGAATTTTCTGGGTAAGGTAGAGATGAATTCATAAGCATGAGCCTTTTTCGCAGCCTCTACCACCTCTTTATCGCCGGCATCGTGTTTTCCGTAAGCTATGTTATCCCGGATACTGGCGTTAAATAATACAGTATCCTGAGAAACCACCGAAACAAGAGACCTTAAAGATCCCAGGGTAAAATTTTTCACATTTCTCCCGTCAATTACAACTTCACCCTTAAAAGGGTCATAAAAGCGGGGAAGGAAACCCACCAGAGTGGTTTTGCCGGCGCCGGAATGCCCTACCAGAGCAACAGCTTCTCCTTTTTTTACTTCAAGATTTATATTCCTTAAAACACAATCATCTTCCCGGCTGTATTTAAACCATACATCTCTGAATTCTATTTTATCTTTGAACTCTTTGATTTCTTCGGCTTCCGGTAGCTCTACGACCTGAGGCTCCTCCTCAAGTATGGTATATATTCTTTCCGAAGCCGCCAGAGCCCGCTGGTTTATGGCGTGGACATTGGATAATTTCTTTAAAGGCCTTATCATGGAAAGCAGAAAGGCGAGAAAAGCTCCAAAAACACCGAAAGAAAGACGTCCTTCTATAACCTCCCGGCCGATAATCCAAAGAATACAGACTGTTCCCAGAACACCTATGAATTCGGTAAGAGGAGAAAGCACAAGCGTCCTTTTGACAGTTTTAAGCATAAATCTATAATACTGGTGGTTTATTTCCTTGAATCTTTCAATCTCGTAATTCTCGCGGCAAAAAGCCTTTACTATATAGGCCCCCTGGATAGTTTCCGCCATTAAGGAATTAAGGTCGGCTATTTTTTTCTGAATCTCGACCGCAAATTTTTTAATCCTTTTGCCCAGTTTAATTACCGGAAACATTATGAGCGGGAAAATTACAAAAGCGATTAAGGGCAGTATCCAGGAAATTTTAAAACCGATATAGAAAGAAAGAAAAGCAAAGAGGACGACCTTCATGGATTCAAAAATCAAATCTTTTAAGGCATAAGATATTGAATTTGTTATAACATTGACATCGTTGGTGATCCGCGACATCAGCTCTCCCGTACGGCTGCGGCTATAGAAATCCAGCGAAAGTTCCTGAAATTTGACATAAAGACTGTTTCTGACCTCCTTTATGACGCCCTGGCCGATAATATTCATAAGATAGTCCTGAATAAATATGAATACCCCCTTAGCCAAAAACAACAAAGGTAAAGACATCACCATAAGTTTAAGAAAGGTTAGGGGTTTGGTGGAATTTGCTTTCTGGATCAGGGTATTTAAAAAAGCCGGGAGGTCTCCGGGTATAATAATTTCTTTATTGGTGAGAATCCTGTCAGAAAGAGGGATTATCATCCCCAGGCTTATACCTTCAAAAAGTGTAGATACCCCCATGCAAAGAACGGCCAGAAGCAGCATTCCCCTGTAAGATTTAACGAATTTTAAAAGATTTAAGTATTCCTGGAGGTATTTTTTCATGGTTAAAAGTAGAAGGATTTTATCATATCAATTGACTTTTAACAAGGCATTTGATACAATCCCAGATAAGCGGCAAAGCCAGTATATTAAAATAGATTATTGGCTACTTAAAAGAGCTGAATCCACCCGGAAATCCTTTAAAAAAGAGTTGATGTAAACGATAAATATAAAATGAGAGTAGGGATAATCGGCATAGGCAAGCTGGGTGGTATTCATTTAAGAATCTATAAGGAACTTAAAGAAATAAAAAAGATTTATCTCGCAGATACAGAGCGAAAAGCTCTCTCCCCCTACCCGGAATTCGAATCATTTAAAGATTACCGTGAATTAAAAGGCAAGGTTGACCTGGTCAGTATAGCAGCCCCTACGGTCAGCCATTTCCGAATAGCCGATTTCTTTTTAAAAAACCATATACCGGCCCTGGTGGAAAAACCTCTCACTTCCAATCTGCGTCAGGCGCGTAAACTGGTAGAAATTTCTTTGAAAAACAAAACTCTGCTTATGGTAGGCCATGTGGAAAGATACAACAGTGCTTACCTGGCGATAAAAAAACTAATAAAAAACCCTCTCTTCATAGAATGCCACCGCTTAAGTCTTTACCCCCACCGTTCTCTGGATATCAGTGTTATCCTGGATCTTATGATACACGATTTGGACATAATCCTCGATTTAGTCAGGGATGAAGTAAGTAAAATCGAAGCAAAAGGGGTGAAAGTAATTTCCGCCGATGAAGATATAGCTAACGTTCGCCTCACTTTTAAAAAGGGATGTGTGGCTAATATTACAGCTTCGCGGATATCGGCTAAAAAAGAGCGGAAAATAAGAATCTTTATGCCCAACTGTTACGTTTCTCTTGACTACGCCCGTCAGGGTGTGGAAATATACAAAAAAAATAAATCCGGTATAGTAAGCCGGGAGCTCAATATCAAAAGAGAAGAACCTTTGAAAAGAGAAATAGCACTTTTTGTCAAAATGGCCAAGCAAAAAAAGTTCGAGATGCAGTATTGCCGCAAAGCCATGAATGCTCTAAGCCTGGGGCTTAAGATACAAAAAAAGATAAAAGCTTCGGGTTGATTTTTCCCGAACTCATCCTTTATGAAAAAAGTAGTGATAATAGCCGGCGATAAATCCGGCGACCTTTACGGAGGGTATCTGAGTAAAGAGCTTAACGAAGATACCGATATAAAAATCTATTCTTTCGGCGGAGACAACCTTGCCCGGCACTCAGAGCAAATAATCGACCTTCTTCAATTCTCTATATGCGGTATAACTGAAGTTCTCTCCTACCTGCGAAGAATTCGCTTAATTTTTAACCGGACTGTGGAGGCAATCCACAGCATAAAGCCCGACCTTATTATCCTGATAGATTTTCCTGATTTTAACTTAAGGCTGGCACGTAAACTCAACAACCGTTACAATATTTTCTATTATATCAGCCCGCAGGTATGGGCCTGGAGGAAAGGAAGGATAAAACTGCTTAGAGAATACGTACGTAAAATAATCGTTATCTTTAAATTTGAAAAAGACTTCTACGCAGAGCAAAATGTAAAGGTCCTTTATTTCGGACATCCTCTTCTGGATATAATTGAAGATAAGGTAGAAACAGGAAAAAGAAGTGAAAAAATAATTTCCTTTCTTCCCGGTTCCCGGATAAATGAGGTAAAAAAACACCTGCCTGTCTTTAAAAAAGCTATGTATTTGATAAAAAAAGAATTACCCGGCTATAAATACCGGATAATTAAGCCGGCGCATCTACAGGAAAAAATATATAAAGAGTTATGCGGTAACGAAGAGATAATCCCGCACTCCTATTCTGCCATAAATGAATCCGAATTTGTAATCTCCTCTTCCGGAACAGCCACGATTGAAATAGCTATTTTAGGTATACCCTACATAATAGTCTATAAAATGAATTACCTTACCTGGCATATATTAAGAAGGATGGTTAAGGTAAGATTTATAAGCATGGTTAACCTGCTGCGTTCGAAAAAAGTGATAGACGAACTCATCCAGAAAGATGTTACTCCCCGGAACATATGCCGGAAAACCGTTAATTACCTCCTGCACAAAGACAAATACGAAGCACTTAAAAAAGATATTCTGGAAACTAAAAAATTGCTCGAACCGCGGGGAGCCGTAAAAAGATTCGCTGACTTTATAAGAGGTTACCTAAAAGAAAAGGGCTGATTCCAATCCGGCCCCCTCGAGCGCCCCGACAGGGATAGATACCTCCGGCCCTTAAAGCCCGACCCTATCTTTTCTTTTTTATATAGTTATAAATAATCATAATGGCGGCCGGGGTTATGCCGCTTATTTTTAAGGCACTACCTAAAGTTGCGGGCTGAAGCCTGCTTAGTTTTTCAACCACCTCTCTGGACAGAGAAGGCACTGAGGCATAATCAATCTCAGGGATTTTTATCCTGTCTAAATTTTTAAGCTCTTTTAACCAGACTTTTTCGCGGTTAATAAACCCTTCATACTTTATCCTTATCTCGATTTCTTTTAAAGAGTCCGGGGGTATTCCTCTTGAATCTATAAACTTTTCTATATCCGAACAACTCGTACCCGGCATTTTTAATATCTCGGCAAGTGTCCTCTTCTTTCCCGCAAAGGAGATTTTTTTTGCAAACAGTCCTTTTATGGTTTTTTTTATTTTATCTTCTTTTTCCCTTATTAATTCCAGGTCTTTTTTGCTAATCAACCTTAGTTCATACGCCGGCTCTGCCAGGCGAAAAACCGCATTAGTTTCCCGCATGGATAGACGGAATTCAGAACGCGAGGTAAACATCCGGTAAGGTTCATCCACCCCCTTGGAGGTAAGGTCATCTATCAAAACCCCGGTATAGGAATTGTTCCGGCTGAGAACAAACGGTCTTTTCTTTCTCATTCTTAAAGCCGCGTTTATTCCGGCAACAAGGCCCTGGGCAGCTGCCTCTTCATAACCGGTAGTGCCGTTGACCTGCCCGGCAAAATAAAGACCTTCTACAGATTTGGATTCAAGTGTGGGATATAACTGGCGAGGGTCTATCAACCCATGTTCTATGCCGTAACCGGGTCTTCTAATTTCCGCGTTTTCTAAACCCTTGATACTGCGTAAAAATTTAATCTGGACATCGAAGGGAAGTGAGGTAGAGACTCCGTTAGGATAAACTTCCAGTGAGTCAGCTCCTTCGGGTTCCATGAAAATCTGATGCTTTTCCTTGTCTTTGAATTTTACTATCTTATCTTCCAGAGAAGGACAATATCTTACGCCCGTAGCTCTGATTTTCCCGCTATAAAGAGGTGAATATTTTAAATTATCCAGGATTATTTTATGGGTTTTCTTATTTGTATGAGTGACAAAACAACTGGCGGCAACACTGCTAATGTCTTTGTTCTTAAAAGAAAAAGGCTCTACATCCCCTTCGGGCGCCTGCTCAATCATAGCGGAAAAATCTATGGTGTTTTTATCCAGACGGGCACAAGTTCCTGTTTTGAAATGCTTAACTTTGAAACCCAGACTTTTTATACTCTCAAACAACTCATCACTTGATTCCTCATAAAGCCTGCCTCCCCTGAAACTATTAAGGCCTATATGGATAATACTTTTAAGAAAGGTCCCCGCACAAACTACAATATTTCTGCATTTAAATAAATGCCCGAAGTTAGTCTCAACCCCTTTTATTTTCTTGCCTTTAACTATTATTTTATCGGCTTTTGCCTGCAGGATTTCCAGGCCTGGAGAATCTTCAAGAAATTTACGGGCTACGGAAGGATAATCGAACATATCGACCTGAGCCCGGGTTGCCCAGACAGCCTTGCCTTTACTGCGATTCAATATCCTGTAACCTAAAGAAGCTCTATCGGCAATTCTTCCTATGAGGCCGCCGAGACTATCGACTTCTCTTACCAGTGTACCTTTAGCTACTCCTCCCACGGCAGGATTACAGGACAACTTACCTATATCGTCGTAAGAAAGAGTGAGTAATAAAACCCGGCACCCCATTTTTGAGGCTACAAAAGAGGCCTCTATGCCTGCGTGCCCTCCTCCTATAACTATAATATCATAGATTTTTTCCATAAATGAGAACGGGTTAATGGGTATATAGATGACAGAATGAATGGGTAAATGTGTATATGAATAGATGAGTATATGAGTTAATAATTGTAGACCAATTTATCACAGGTACATATCTTTCCATCTATTCTTTTTCACTTTTACGCAGCTACTCCTCAACTTACAAACCAATTAACTTATTCCACAGTTACACTCTTGGCCAGATTGCGCGGTTTGTCAACATCATATCCTTTTAAAACCGAAATATAGTAGGCAAATAATTGTAAAGGGACGATGGTCAGAAGAGGCGAAAATTCATCTTTTAAACGGGGTATAAATATAACCTCGCCGGTAAAATCTTTTATATGTTTATTACCTTTGCTTGCCACCGCTATAATTTTTCCCTGCCGGGCGAGTATCTCCTGTATGTTGGATATCATCTTATCATATACGGGTGAATCGTTAACTATACAGATGACTGCCCGGTATTCATCGATTAAAGCAATGGGGCCATGCTTCATTTCTCCGGCAGAATACCCCTCAGAAGGTATATAGGAAATCTCCTTCAGCTTAAGAGCCCCTTCAAGGGCGGTAGGAAAATTCAAATTTCTCCCCAGATAAAGAAAAGCTCCGAAATGAAGATGTTTTCTGGCAATTGCTCTTATCTTCTTTTTATCTGCCAGAATACTTTTTTGCTTGGCGGGCAGCGACCGTAAAACCTTCAGGCTTCTGGTTATATAACTTCTGGTCAGGGTGTTTTTAGCCGAGGCAACATAAAGCCCCAAAAGATACAGAGTAAGAAGTTGTGCAGTATAAGCCTTGGTTGAAGCAACACTTATTTCGGGACCGGCATAGGTATAAATCACGTAATCGGATTCCCTGCTTAAAGTAGAACCCAGGACATTACATATCGAAAGAACCTTCGCCTTATTCTTTCTGGCCTCTCTGACTGCAGCCAGGGTATCGGCGGTCTCCCCGGATTGGCT
>WJKZ01000169.1 GCA_014728785.1 Candidatus Omnitrophota bacterium | reverse complement strand
ATTTTTCTTGTATTACCTATGAGTGGAAGAAAGAATATTAAAAACAAGGATTGCAAGATATGTCCGGCGATTTGCTGTAAAAACCTTGCCATGGAAATCGGCAAGCCTGCCAACAATTCAGAGGTCGAAGACCTGCGATGGCAGCTTCATTTTGATACCGTAAAGGTTTTTATAAGAAACAGGCGTTGGTATCAGCTGGTAGAGGGAAGATGTATTTATCTAACCGAAGAAGACAGGTGTGCCATCTATGAAAATAGACCCCAGAAATGCAGAAAGCACAACCCCCCTGACTGTGAATATTTCGGAGAATTTTACGATATACTTATTTCTACCCCCGAAGAATTAGACAGCTATTTTGAGTCTTTAAAAAAATCAAAAAAGAAAGGCCCTAAACAGATAAGCCGGTGAGAGTTTAAAGTGTTTTATAACAGATTGCTCGCCAGTTCCGCAAGTTCCGATCTTTCGCCTTTTTCCAGATTTATGTGAGTGTAGATATTCTGGCCCTGCATTTTATCGATTAGATAACTCAGGCCGTTAGAATAAGTACCCAGATAGGGGTGGTCTATCTGAAATATATCCCCGGTGAATACCATTTTGGTGCTTTCTCCGGCCCGGGTTATAATAGTTTTTATTTCATGAGGGGTCAGGTTTTGCGCTTCGTCCACAATAAAAAAAATATTAACCAGGCTTCTGCCCCTGATATAAGCTAGAGGAGCTATCAGCAGTTTTTCTTCCACCAATAGCTTTTTTATTTGTTTGTGTTTAGAATCGGATTCCAGATATTTATGCTGTATTACTCCTAAATTATCATAGAGAGGCTGCATGTATGGTTCAAGTTTTTCCTCGATGTCACCGGGCAGATAACCTATGTCTTTATTGCTTAAAGGGATTACCGGTCTCGCCATATATATTTGGCGGTAATATTTCTTATTAGCCAGAGCTCCTGCCAGAGCGAGTAAAGTTTTCCCCGTCCCGGCTTTTCCGGAAATAGTCACCAGTTGAATCTTTTTGTTCATGAGAGCGTCCAGGGCAAAAGTTTGTTCGGCGTTGCGGGGAATTATTCCGTAGGCGGGAATTTTGTTAATGTGCTTTATTTTTTGTTCAAAAGGGTCAAAACGGGCCAGCGCCGACTTTTTACCATTCCGCATTATTATATATTCGTTGGGTAAAAGCTTGCTGGCCGAATTAAATTCTCCCGCATCTATAAAGAAAGGTTCACTATACATTTTGTCGATTATGTCTTCGGAAACATTTTCTTCAAACCGGTATCCTCTGTAAAGCTGAGATATGTCTTTTACATAATCACTGGTATAGTCTTCGGCCTGTAAGCCTACAGCTTTTGCCTTCATGCGGAGGTTGACATCTTTGCTTACCAGAACTACTTGTTTTGAAGGATTTTCAAGTGAAAGCTGATAAGCAATATTTAAAATATGATGGTCGGGATTATTCAAAGGAAAATTAAGTACAAGGTTTTTATGCATTTCCTGGTCGAGCCGCAGGATTATTTTTCCCATATTGGGGCCTATCTTTACGCCCCCGTCGAATACTTTTTCTCCGCTTAAGGAATCAAATTCTCTCAGGAATTTACGGGCATGATAGCTTAATGTTCCATGACCTTTCTTAAAGCGGTCAAGTTCTTCCAGTACCTGGATAGGGATAATTACATCATGTTCTTTGAACTGGTATATACAGGAGCTGTCGTGGAGGATTACATTGGTATCGAGGACAAAGACTTTGTCTTTCCTGGGATTCATAATACTCCTTTCTAAACTTATCTTAATATAAAAAATACCGCAATACAAGATTTCCTTTTTATCCGGCTCATCCGGCGATTGACAAAGAATTAAAAAGGGGTATATTAATTAAGATTTAAGTAGCAGCCATGGTTCCCCTGGCCTGCATTTCTTCAGATGTGTAAAGCGGCTCATAAGAGATACTTTTTAAAAATGTTCTTACTTTTGGGCAAAAGAATAAGGCCTTAAAAAACCAGCTTAAAAAAGTTTAAGCATTAAGGTGCGAGAATAAAATGAAAAATAAGACCAAGATAGCTGAAAGTCGTACTAAATGGCCTCAATTGTTTCGTGACACGAGCAAAGAGGGTATAAAGTCTTCCTTTTTCGCCCATCTTAAGTATACCCTGGCTAAAGACCGTTATAGTGCTACACTTCATGATGCCTTTCTGGCTTTATCTACTTCTGTACGCGACAGGATTGTTCAGAGATGGATAAGAACTCAGCAGAAGTACCATAAGAACAATGTAAGGAGAATCTACTACTTCTCTCTTGAGTTCCTTATAGGCAGGCTGCTGGGTAATAATATTTTTAATCTGGGTCTTGAGTCAAAGGTCCCGAAAGTTTTGTCGGAAGCCGGCTATAGCCTGGAGGAGATAAGAGAGCAGGAGATGGACGCTGGCCTTGGTAACGGAGGATTGGGTAGACTGGCAGCCTGCTTTTTGGATTCTATGGCAACCTTGAGAATACCTGCCCATGGTTACGGTATACGCTATGATTATGGAATTTTTCACCAGAAAATAGAAGATGGTTATCAGGTAGAGTTACCCGATGAATGGCTGAGATTAGGTAACCCCTGGGAGTTTCGCCGGCCAGAATATACCGTTAAAGTTCGTTTTTACGGAAGGACTGTTACTTTAACTGACAAAAGAGGCCGCAGGTATAAAAAATGGGTTGATACCGAAGACGTCTTAGCCGTTCCTTACGATTTACCCGTACCCGGTTATAAAAACGACGTAGTTAATACTTTACGTTTATGGTCGGCAAACAGTACAGAGGATTTCGATCTGGACTACTTTAATCATGGAGACTACGAGCAGGCTGTTTATAAAAAAATATTTTCTGAGAATATCTCCAAAGTTCTTTATCCCAACGACAACATAAGGGAAGGAAGAGAGCTTCGGCTTAAACAGGAGTATTTTTTTACTGCGGCTTCAATTGCGGACTTAATGAGAAGATTCGTAGCCGACAATTCCGACATACGTGATTTACCCGAGAAGATTTGCATACAGTTGAATGACACCCACCCTTCTTTAGCGATTGTGGAGCTGATGCGTATTCTTCTCGATGATCACCGTCTTGATTGGCACCAGGCCTGGGATATAAGCCGCCGTATCTTTGCCTATACGAACCACACCCTGATGCCGGAGGCTCTTGAGTGCTGGTCCGTCCTTCTTATGGAAAAGATATTACCCAGGCATCTGCAGATAATCTATGAAATAAACGCCAGGTTTCTGGAGGAGGTATCGGAAAAGTATCCCGGCGATTTGGATAAAATCAGGCGCATGTCTCTGGTCGAGGAAGGTTCTTCCAAAAGAGTGAGAATGGCCAATCTTTGCATTGTGGGAAGTTTTTCGGTAAACGGAGTATCGGAGCTTCATTCAAAATTATTAAGAGAAGTTATATTTAGAGATTTCCACGAGTTTTATCCCCAGAAATTTAATAACAAAACCAACGGTATAACCCAGAGACGATGGTTGTTGAAAGCAAACCCCGAGCTATCCGGACTTATAACCAAAGCTATAGGAGATAATTGGGTAACTGATTTAAGTCATCTGGAAAAGCTACATTCTTTTTTGAACGATAAAGGGTTTAGGCGGAGGTGGAAAGAGATAAAAGAAAATAACAAAAAAACCCTGGCTCAGTATATTTATAAGACTAATAATGTTCTGGTTGACTCTCAGTCTTTATTCGACGTCCAGGTTAAACGCATGCACGAATATAAAAGGCAGTTACTTTTCGGTTTTTATATGTTGTCACAGTATTTAAAAATAAAGAATGATCCGCAAAGATTTATATGTCCCCGTACCTTTATAATGGGAGGCAAAGCTGCTCCCGGCTACTATATGGCCAAGCTGGTGATTAAATTTATAAACAGCATAGCCGATGTAATAAACCGGGATAAAGTAGCGAGGGAGAAGGTAAAAGTAATATTCCTGCCCAATTACCGTGTATCTTTAGCAGAAAAAATATTCCCGGCCAGTGACCTGTCGGAACAGATTTCTCTGGCAGGTACGGAAGCCTCGGGCACAGGCAATATGAAATTTATGCTCAACGGAGCTCTTACTATAGGCACTTTAGACGGAGCCAACATAGAGATGAAACAGTTCCTGGGAGATGAGAATATTTTTATCTTCGGCTTGAGAGCCGATGAGGTAAAAAGCATCAAAGAGAGGGGTTATAGTCCGACAGAATATATAGAGAAGTCAAATATGCTCAGGGAAATATTTTCTTTAATCCGCAAAGATTTCCTTTCGCCCCGCAATCAGGGTTTATTTAAACCCATTCTTGATTCTCTTGAGAGCGACCCTTTTATGGTGTGTGCAGATTTCGATGCTTATTTTAATATGCAGGAAGAGATTTCCAGACACTATCTGGATTCAGAGTGGTGGACAGAGAAATCTATTATCAACACTTCCAGAAGCGGTAACTTTTCCAGTGACAGGACCATCAGGGAATACGCAAAAGATATCTGGAATATAGATTATAAATAGCGCTTGGAAAAGTATTTTTATTTTATATAATAGAACAGGTGTATCAAGGCCGAAATTAATTTGAGGCAGAGTATAAGATATGGAAGAATTCACTTTTAAGGGCTGTATTGAGATAAAGGAACTTTTAGGAAAACAGGCAGCAGATGAGATGAAGCTCCTGGAGATGATAGAAGAGGTTCCTTCAGACTCCATCTATTACCATACCCACAGTTATTTTTTAAGGCATTATTATATAGCCGGACCTTACCCTAATGATTTTGCTAATTGGGCGGCAATACAGGTACGGGACAGGGTTTTAGGGGAAAAGCTCGCAGTAGTAACGCCGTGGGGAGATAAAAATCTGGAAGATATAAGGTCGGAATTGATGGAAATTATCGATAGTCATCTTTCGGAAACCAAAAATATATCTTTTGTGGTTTACGGCCAACCTTTTTATTTTATGAAATCAAGGATTATAGAAGTCCCTACCGGAGTTACGGTTCAAAACCTTAAGCAGCTCAGGGATGCTTTACGTCTGATAGATGCTAGTGCTATTTACAACCACATTTTTGAAGCCAGGCTGAGAGTTAGGAGAAGAAAAAGTGATTTTTCCATATGGCTGGAAGATATTTTAGGGAGAAAAGAGCTGGCTGGAAACATTGAAAAAATAGATGCTTACATGTACAGCCTTGAAGGATTGCGTCAGAAAATTCTCCAGTTATGCGAACAAGAGTTAAGGAAATGATTAAGCATAAAAAAACTTTAGAGTCTTATCGGAATATTGCTCCGCCGGGTACCTTAGATTTACTGTATAAGCTTGCAGAGAGGCTGAAAAAAAGATCCCTTTTGCATATAAATTCAACCCGTTTAGGCGGAGGAGTAGCTGAGATGCTGCACAGGCATATTCCCCTGTTCAATGAACTGGGAATAGATACACGTTGGGAGATAATAGAGGGAAGCCCATTATTTTATCAGACTACCAAAGGTTTTCATAATGCTCTACAGGGCCAGTTCCATCCCATCACTTCTCAGATGTACGAAGAATACACTAAAATTAATCAAAGAAATTCCCGAAAGATAGATTTTTCCTCAGAGTTAGTCCTAATCCATGATCCCCAGCCCGCAGCCTTAATTTCTAAAAAGAGGAAAAAATCAAAATGGATATGGCGTTGTCATATTGATATTTCCCGGCCTCAGAGAAGAGTATGGAGATTCCTGCGGGAGTATGTATCCCGTTACGACGGAGCTATATTTTCTCTGCCCAGTTTTGCTCAGAAGCTCGACATACCTCAATTTTTAATTTATCCCTCCATTGACCCGTTGAGCGACAAAAATAAAGAGCTTTCTCAGCAGGAAATAAATTCGGTTTTAGAAAAATACCATATTCCCAAGGACAAGCCGCTGATAGTTCAGGTTTCCCGTTTTGACAGGTTTAAAGACCCTTTGGGGGTAATAGAAGCTTATAGGATAGTAAAGGAATACAATGATTGTTGCCTGGTTTTAGCCGGCGGAAGCGCTACCGATGATCCCGAGGGAGAAGAGGTTTTAAAGCAGGTAAAAGATGCAGCATCAAAAGACAAAGATATTTTTATTCTTGACCTGCCCCCCGATTCCAATATTGAGATAAATGCGTTGCAGAGAAGCGCGTCGGTGGTTCTGCAGAAATCAACCAAGGAAGGTTTCGGCTTAACAGTTGCCGAAGCGATGTGGAAGGGAAAGCCCGTTATAGGAGGGGCAGTCGGAGGAATAACAGTACAGATTATTTACGGAGAGACTGGTTTTACGGTTAATTCCGTGGAAGGATGTGCTTACCGTATAAGATATTTATTGAATAACCCCGAAGTTTCTCGCCGTATGGGGGAAAAAGCCAAAGAATATACCCGAAGAAATTTTTTAATAACCCGCCATTTATGCGATTATCTTGCCATGATGATTTCTGTACTCAAGCTCTAAATAGACAAAGCCTTAAAAGGTGTGTATTATATATTCAGACTTTCCGGAGAATAGCAAAAACAAGCGGTTTTTATTAGCTGGATTTTCAAAAACTCAGGTGATATAATTGGTTTTGTTTTGGGAAGGCGGATACGCCCGCCGTATATTATATTATTAGCAGGATGACACAGGTTAAGAAACCAAATAATACTTTTTTGAAAAACGAAGACTCCGAGAAGGTTTATTTTAGTGATTACGATATCCATCTTTTCAGGGAAGGCAATCATTTTAAACTTTATGAGAAGATGGGGGCTCATTTTCTTAACCTGGGAAGTGTAAAAGGGGTTAAATTCTCACTTTGGGCTCCTAATGCCGAGAGAGTTTCGGTTATAGGAGATTTTAACGGATGGGATAAAACATCTAATTTATTGAAGGTGAGGGGGGATTCCTCCGGCATGTGGGAAGGATTTATCCCCGATATAGGAAAAGGCAATACCTACAAATACCATATAGTTTCGAAATATAATGGTTATGAGGTGGATAAGAGTGATCCTTACGGATTCTATGCAGAAGTTTCTCCCAAAACGGCTTCGATTGTCTGGGACTTAGATTATGAGTGGCGGGATGAGAAGTGGATGCAGCAGAGGAGGAAAACAAACCCTTTCTCAAAACCTTTATCTATTTATGAAGTACATCTTGGTTCCTGGAGACGGATTCCTGAGGAAGGCAACCGTTTCCTGAATTATCGCCAGATTGCCCATTTACTGGCGGATTATGTAAAAAGGACAGGTTTTACCCATATTGAATTATTGCCGGTTATGGAACACCCTTTCTATGGTTCCTGGGGTTATCAGGTTACAGGTTATTTTTCTCCAACTAGCCGCTACGGCACCCCCCAGGATTTTATGTATTTCATAGACCATATGCACAGAGAAGGGATAGGAGTTATACTTGATTGGGTTCCCTCGCATTTCCCTACTGATGAGCATGGCTTGGTTTATTTTGACGGTACCCATCTTTACGGCCATTCCGACCCGCGTAAAGGCTATCATCCCGATTGGAAAAGCAAAATTTTTAACCATGGCAGAAATGAAGTAAGCGGGTTTCTGACTAACAATGCTCTTTTTTGGCTTGATAAATACCATTTAGACGGCTTGCGGGTAGATGCTGTGGCTTCTATGCTTTACCTGGATTATTCCCGGAGAAAGGGAGAATGGGTAGCCAATGAATACGGCGGACGGGAGAATCTTGAGTCTATAAATTTTTTAAAAAAATTTAATGAGGTTGTATATAAAAACTATCCCGGAGTCCAGACAATAGCCGAAGAATCCACAGCCTGGCCTATGGTTTCAAAACCCACCTATATAGGAGGCTTGGGATTTGGAATGAAATGGAATATGGGCTGGATGAATGATACTTTAAGATATTTTTCTTATGATTCGGTTTACAGAAAATACCACCATGATGAGATAACTTTCAGTCTTTGGTATAGTTTTTCTGAAAATTTTATACTGGTAAATTCTCATGATGAGGTAGTGCACTGCAAAGGTTCTCTGGCAGGAAAAATGCCGGGAGACGATTGGCGCAAACTTGCCAACACCCGTTTATTTTTAGGATATATGTATGGTCATCCCGGAAAGAAGCTTTTGTTTATGGGGAGTGAGTTCGGACAATGGAGGGAATGGGCTCACGAAGAAAGTCTGGATTGGCACCTGCTTGATTATCCTCAGCACAAAGGGGTACAACTCTGGGTGAGAGATCTTAATTCATTATACAGAAGCGAGGCAGCTTTGCACGGTCTGGATT
>WJKZ01000168.1 GCA_014728785.1 Candidatus Omnitrophota bacterium | reverse complement strand
GTTTCAATAAAGTTGTATTTTTCCCTAAAACCGGGGGTTTGAAAGAAATTAGTACTATATTTTCTAAAGGCAATAAGCTGGATATGGATCTTTTAAAGGAAGCCGTAGAAAATATTAAAAGACAAGGAGCAAAACAGCCGAAAAAAATCGATGTGCCCCGACCGTTATCTAAATCTGCTTATGAGGAAAAAATAATACCGTTGTTTAGATGAAGCATAAACGAAAAAAGATTCTATTCATCATTACTTATCTGGAAATGGGCGGAGCCCAAAGACATGTATACGATATTATAAAAAATCTGGATAGAGAAAAATACTCAATACATCTTATTTCATCAAAAGACGGTTACCTTTTCAGCGAATTTTTAAAATTGGACGGTGTAAATTTTTATTTTGTAAAAGAACTCTGCCGTAAAATCAGACCTCTGGCGGATATTGTTTCTTTCTGCAGAATTTATTTTTATGTAAAAAAATATAAATTCAATATAGTCCACCTCCATTCACCCAAAGCATCTTTTTTAGGCCGTTGGGCTGCTTACCTTGCGGGAGTAAAGAATATTATATACACTGTACATGGATGGCCTTTCCACGATTTTATGAACAAGGCCGCTTATTTCCTCTATTACTATATCGAAAAAATCAGTGCTTTGATTACCACAAAGATAATAGTCGTATCCAGGCATGATTTGGTTAAAGGAATAGAGGGAAGAATCGCCTCAAAAGATAAATTCTCCCTAATTCATTACGGGATAGATGCCGGAAAATTTAAGAATATATACCTGCTCAGAAAATCACACCCTCCCTCCAAACCCGTAATTACAACCGTATCCTGCCTGAAAAAGCAAAAAGGCCTGCTGTCATTTCTGGAGATCAGCAAAAAAGTTCTTAAAGAAATACCTGAGGCTTGCTTTTTCATAATAGGAGACGGCCCCCTGCGCGGCAGGATAAAAAACACAATAGAAAATATGGGCCTTGAAAATAAAGTTACCCTTAACGGGTGGGTGCCGGACCCGGCAGAATTATATGAAAAAACTTCGGTTTTTATCCTTACTTCTTTATGGGAAGGATTACCGGTCGCTTCTATAGAGGCTATCATCTGCGGGATACCCACTATACTAACCGACACAAAAGGAATAAGAGATATAGCCGGAGATTTGGAATATGTGAAAGTTGTAGGGATAGGTGACAATGAAGAAGCAGCAAAGCTTTGTGTAAAAATATTGAAAAATTATCATCTCTGGGATAAAATAATCCATAAATATATAAATTACATAGATATAGGGTACTGGTCGGCCGAAAGACTACTTAAAGAAATGACTTCTTTATACCAAAATATGTAACAGTGATATACCTGATAAATTTTCTCGCCGCTTTTATTTTATCCTTTTTAATACTGGCTCTGCTTCAGAATTCATCTAAGGATTGGCGGCATCTGAAAGGACGGGATAAAATCCCTCTTTTGGGAGGGATAGGTTTCGGGATTGCCCTTCTGCTTTTATTCAGTATATATGTTCTATCCAAAAAAATAAACCTGCCTCAGGAACTTATAACTATATTTATATTTGCCTATTATATTTTAATACTGGAATTAATCGATGACTGGCGAGAGCTGACTCTATTACAAAAAAGCCTTTTACAGATAATATTAATATCTATTTTTGTCTTCAAGGGGAAAAGTACTCAGATATATTTTTTACCGCCCTGGCTTAACTATCTGGTGTCGTTTATCTGGATAATGGGGATAACCAATGCGTTCAATCTAATAGACATAAAAGATTCTTTCTGCGCAGGAGTAAGCTTAATAATATCACTATTTTTTGCCTGGATATCGTTCATCTGCGCCAATCCCCTTCTGGCTAATTTTTTTCTTATTCTAGCCGGCACGTTAGCCTCATTTTACTTTTTCAATCTATCTCCAGCCAAGATGTATATGGGAAATTCCGGCAGTCATTTTTTAGGTTTTATCTTCGCCTCTCTCAGTATGTATTTAGATTATGCTACGTTAAATAATGTTGCTGCACTATTTACTCCTTTAATAATACTGGCTTTTCCTATAATCGATACTTCTTTTGTTGTTTTTTCCCGTATTCAAAAGGGAATATCACCGTTTAAAAAAAGCGGAGACCACCTTTTCTTGAGACTTATCTCTAACGGATTTTCTCACAGAAAAGCTCTGCTTCTAATCTACTTTATTACTTTCGGTTGGGGATTGTCGGCTATTTTTATATTACTGAAGAAACAATTTGCAGGTTTGTATTTAATACTCGCCCTTTCTGTTTTAAGTTTCTGGACGGTATACAAAGCAAGAGAACCCGACAAACCACAACAAAATCCCGATAACGGCTGACTTCTTAATAAGTCTTTAACGCTACGGCCTGCCAAAAGAATCGCGGCTCAAAACAATAGCCAGTATTATCCACCAGAGAAAAGAAACCTGCGAAACAAAAAAAGTGAAATCTATCAGATTGTGTATCAGAAATACTATTCCGGCCACCACCACACCTTTTTCACAGAAGCGGCCCTCTGCCTTTATTTTTTCCGTGCCTTTCTTTATAAATAAAAAAATTACTGCTAAAAAGGCAAGAAGACTGAATAAGCCTGATTCACCCCAGAGTTGAAGATAGGAATTGTGCACAAACCTGCTCTGGGCCAAAGACAGATTACCTAAACCTTTTCCCGTAAAAGGATTGTCTTTTATAATCTGCCAGGTATTTCTCCAGTATGAAAGCCTTTTTTCCAGAGAGAAAAAAGGTTTAGTGAAATCTTCGCCGCTTTGCCTTATATATAAAACCGAGGCTATAACGGTAAGGAGTATGAAAATCAAAATCAGAATTTTAAGATTGAGTTTTCTCCTCAAAATCAAATAAAAAGCTATCGCGCAGAATAATGCAACCAGCGCTCCTATAGATTGGGTCAGATATAAAACCAGAGAAAAACAGACAAAGCAGATTATCCAAAAAAACAAAAATAACCTTCTCTTTTTAAGCTTTACCTCCTCGGTTATAAACCCCAGGCAGATAGGTATTGCCATGGCCAAGTATCCGCCTAAAAGAGAGGGAAGGAAGAAAGGTGCAAATGCCCGGCCTCTCTGAACAAATTCTCTTCCAAAGCCGTAATTTATCTCTTTAAGTTCTAAATATTCAAGTAAGTAGCGGGAAATTATAAAATAAGACCTTAGGGAATACAGCGCTACCGCCATTGAAGTTACGACAATAAGCACCAAAAGAGGCCTCTTTTTTTCCTCATAGAAAGCAAAATAAAAAACAGATAAGTAAAAGATATAAACATAAAGGTGCTTAAGACTTACCGGGTGCCTTAGAAGCGAAAATGTAAAAACAGTAAGAAAAAAAATCAATACCGTAGGGGCAAAATTTTTAGAGTCGAATTTCTTCAGAAACAGGATATATAGAAAGGAAAAAGCAATAAATGCGATACTGAAAATCAAATCAGCTTCATTCAGCTCAAAAGCCGGACTCATCAAAAAAGGCCTCAGAAAAGTCAAAAAAAACAAAATATATTTTGTTATTATTATAGACATAATCAGAGAACGAGGGGTTGCCGGCGAATAAAAAGTGATAAAGAAAGAGTAGTTCTGTCGTGGTATTTCCGGTGGAGCAGTCGCATAAAATCATTATATTCTTTTAAAAATTTATGAGATTGTTCCGCAGAAATCTTGTGGCTGCTGTATTTGGCTTCACAAAACTTAGCAGCGAGGTCACCGAATGTGCCCTCTTTCAGGGAAAATTTATCTTCCACCATCTTTGCGTATTGCAGAGGAGGTATATTGCTCTCATAGGGGATACCGCAGGACTTCAGTACCTTCCGGGAGTGTTGAAAGATATCTATCATGCTGCGGGAAGGTTCGGAATCAAGAAACTTTTTGAGATCGGAACGCTTTCTTTTGATCAATATATAAAATATAAGGGACAAAAGCGAAAGTAAAACCAGCAACAACAAAGAAACTGCTTTGAAAATCGAAAAGGGAGAAATAAATACCTTTACCCCCGCAGGCAGACTTTTTACTTCCTCTATACTGGCTGTTATTGAAGTCTCGCCTAACCATTTTGTTTTAAACAAACCTTTGCCCAGATTTTTTGTTATTTTTTCGTTGCCGACGTTCCAGTTAGAAATATCTGTTACATCCTTTTGTGAATCATCTCCGTAGTAACCGACGGCTTTTATTTCAAATTCTTTGCCTATCTCTTCCTTTACCTTTCTGGGCTCAAGGACAATAGACATAAGCTTGGCTCCTTCTATACGGATAAGCGAAGGATTACTTTTAATCCCTTCGAAAGAAGCCCGCATCTCTGTCTCGCCTTTTAAAAGAGCCTCAACCCTTCCTTCTTCTACTACAACCTTAGCCGGGTCTGAAGCTTCCAGCTTGGCGAGAGAAGTCACGTCTTCTCTGGAATCGTTAGAATAAACCGCTTCTACTTGAAAAGCAGCCGTATCCCCTACTGTCATTTCAATCAGTTCGGGCTTAAGCTCCAGTGAAACCAGCTCTTCCGGCTTCTGCTGTATTTTTTGCAGGCGCTCTTCGAGAGAATCTTCCGGGGTTTGTTTACTTTTAGGAGGCTGCGCTCTTATTATTTTCTTTAAGAGCTCCTCGCTTTCCTTTATTACCACCTTGGCCGGGAAACTGGTGTGCCCTCTGCCGCGGGCTTCTACCTCTACCACGCCTTTTTCAGACAACTTCAGCACGCCTCTTTGATCAAAATAAGCAACGGTTTCATCGTCAACATCCCAGTAGAGGTCCTTGGCGATATTGAAAGCCCTGTTACTGAAAGTCGTTGCTACTGCTTTGAATTCTACCTCCGAACCTTTATCAGCAATAGCGACATCGGGAACTAAATGTATATATTTTATAGTATCATTTTTAAAAAAATATTCTTTTCTCACTTCTACCGCCTGGGCATTACTCTTAAGACCCTGATAACGGCAAAAAACACGGGATTCACCCGGGGTTGGAAAGCTTATTGTGTTGTCGTAAACCGCGGAAGCTTCGCCTCCGTGGGAAACAAACCATTCAACATTTGAAGATATGTCCTTAGCGAAAAATTTCTTTTCCCCTCTATTACGGAAAACACCAAAAGCAAGAAATGTTGGTATTTCATCTACTACCACTGCCGGCTTGTCGGGAAACACGTGAAGAGATAATAATTCCTGCTCCTGAGTCTCCTCCGTATCAATACTGACAGCAACATTACAGGCATTACTCATTTTACCTTTATATTCGGCAATAACCTGACTGCTGCCTTCTTCTAAAGGAAAAAAATAATTCCCTTTAAGGTACAAGAGCTTGCTGGAGGTAACTATCCAGTTGACATAGGGGGTTATCTCCTCCATCTTAAAATCCGGGTAACTTATAAAAGCTTTCAACTGAAAAGGAACGCCTAACTTTGCCTCACAGGTAAAGGGAAAAATGAAAAAATTCGTCTCATCGTCAGAAAAATATACATAAAAAGGGTCTTCGCCGGAATAATGCCAGAAATCGGGCCCCACTCTGGAAGGTTCTCCAAACTCATCCAGTGCCTGCTGGCGGGTTAAGCCGTTAATTACCCTTCTGCCGGAAAGCCATATTTCCTCATACGATTCGTTACTCTGTCCATAGACTGACAAGCCCAAAAAAATAAGGAGTAAAAAAAACGAAATTCTTTTCATCACCTGTTAAGAATATTTAAATTGTTCTCGAATTCTTCCTCTTGCGCATCAAGAGGCTCGGCAATTATGATTTCCACGGGATTGCTGATATTATCCCGGTATATGGCACGGACTTTTGTCGTCCCGGCATAAAGCGGCTCAATTTTTCCCTGAGGAGTAATGTTCGCTATCTTCATCCCTTGAAAATCCCACTCTACCTCTCGTGTCAAATCTTTGATTACCATTTTATTGTAAATACCCAATACTTTTAAATCCACCGATTCCCGGGTATTTATTACCACCTGTTCGGGTAATACATTAATTGACCAGGCACCTTTTTTGCCTTTTAAAAATTCATCGCTGGGTAAATTACGGGATTTAATCTCCTCATAAACTTCTCTAACGCGATTCTGTAAATCTTCACTTATTTCTTCCTCGTTAAGATAGGCTTCTTCCAGCTCTTCTAACAGCTCTTCAATTTTATCCCTGTCAATACTGCTTAATTCTTTGGCTTTTCTTAATTCCTCCAGCAAAGGAATAATATTTTCGGCGATAAGGCTTTTCTTCTCGATACGCGCTATGACTTCCATCAGCTCTTTCAAATCCTCAACTGTAGCCCGGGAAGCCGTATCCCGGGGCAAATCATCCAAATTCTTCTCAATTTCTTTTTTTACCATATCTATCTTACGAAAAGAATCCGCCTTTGTGAGCCTCTCCATCAGATTTTTAAGTTTTTTTCTCGCCTCCTGCCGGTATATCTTTTCCTCCACCGTCCGGTTCCATTTACCGTAATAGCTTTCCTCAAATTCTTCTTTTTCTTCTGAATACTGCTCACTGCTTTCACTGGCGGAAAGAATGTTATCCAAACTGTCCAGGCTCTGCTTTAACTGTTCGTAATCACTCTCGGAAACTAACCCTTTTTCAAAGAATTCCTCCGCTTTTTTCTTTAACTCCTCTAAACCCTCTTTTGCCTGAGGTATCTCTGCAGATGAAGACTTTTCGAGTTCCTCTAAAAAATCATCTTTTTCTTCTTCCGGTACTAAACTCCTCTCCAGAACCTGGCGGATTATTATTTCCTCCTCTATCCGGAACAGCTCAGCTTTCCCTTCCGTTGTTTTTGCCCACTTTTCTTCTTTTTGGATCTCCTCTATCCCCTCATTTATCACATACTGTTTCAGTTCTCTTGATTCTTCTTTCAACTCTTCGGAGTTCCGGGAAAACACTACCCCGGAGCTTAAATCAAAAATTTCATTCTCCATTCCTATCTCAAAATTATTATCTTCCAGATCCTTGTTGAACTCCTGGAGGTTTTCCGCCATAACCATCTCCATTTTAGATTCCAAAGCTTTTTCAAATGCCTCCTTTATGTCTTTCTTACGCTCTTGCTTTACATTCCTGAAAAGTTCTTCATCCTTTTTTACTTTTTCGTAAAGATTGAGCAGCTCTTCTAAAGATAAAGTTCTTTCGGCCTCATCCAATAAACTTTTTATTTTCCCTTTTTCCTGCTGTAATTCCTTCTGCGCCTCTTCGGTCTTTCCCGAAGGGATTAGAAATTCTTCAAAGTTTTTCTCCAGACTCTCCTTAAGGGCCCTGCGG
>WJKZ01000167.1 GCA_014728785.1 Candidatus Omnitrophota bacterium | reverse complement strand
ACTTTCGATATCCCCTCTGAAGGCATAATGCTTGCCCGGGGCGACAGTTGTTTCAATCAGGCCTTTAAAGTAGGAGCTTGTGCCTGGGGACTTCAGTTTCATCCTGAGATGACCCGCAGGATGATAAAAGATTGGTTTGATTTTTACGGAGAGAGTTCTTCTCTTAAAGAGAAGGTGTTAGGAAAATATTTTGAGAACCAACCGGATTATCTGAATCAGGCAAAAATCCTGTGCAAAAATTTCACCGAAGTTATTAAGAAAAAAATATTTATCAAGTAATATGATATATATTTTTTGAAAGGATATGCATAAAAATACAGCAGGATATGGTTACTTTTTTCATACTCTATGAGCAGAGAAGAGTTTTAGAGTCGATAAAGGAAGTTTTAATACGGGAAGGCTATTCCGTATTCAACGATTTTAACAGGATATCCACTATACGAGTCGCCGGAAAAGCCGATAACACCCGGAACAGGTTATTGGGGCAGAAAATTTTAAATATCAGAAATTATTCTCTGGAAGAATCAAATCTTTACAAAACTTTACTTAGAGAAGTGGAGAAACCCCTGATTGAGTCGGTTTTGGAAGATACCGAAGGCAACCAGATAAAAGCAGCCAGGGTCTTAGGTATTAACCGTAATACCCTGCATTCTAAAATAAAAAAATTAGGCATAAGAGTGGAAAAATTCAGGAAGTAAGGGATGCATTGACACGGTTAATTTATCTGTTAAAAATAGATGGAAATGATTTATAACCATAATTTTCCTGAAAAGTGCGGGCTCTACTCACCCCGGCTCGAGCATGATTCCTGCGGGGTGGGATTTGTCTGTAACATCAAGGGTAAGCCCTCTCACAGAATAATAACCGGTGGGCTGAAGGTGTTAAGAAGGCTTGCTCATCGTGGAGCAGTAGGGGCAGACCCCGCAACAGGTGACGGCGCAGGAATACTCCTTCAAATACCTCATAAGTTTTTCAGAGTGGCGGCAAAGAGAGAAGGCATAGAACTCCCTCCTCCCGGGCAGTATGCGACAGGCCTGATATTTTTACCCACTGAACCTGATGAGTACAGGATATGCAAAAAGATTTTTGATGAGACCTTAAGAGAAGAATCCCAGATTCTTCTGGGGTGGCGAAAAGTGCCGGTAGATAATACCGTTATCGGTAAAAACGCCAGAGAGAGTGAACCGGTAATCGAACAGGTCTTTATCGGACGCGCAGCAGCAGAGAGCGATTTGGATTTTGAACGCAGGCTGTATATCATAAGGAAAATCATAGAGAATAAAGTTTCTTCTCTCAAACTCCGTCAGGATTCATTCTTCTATATCACCAATCTTTCCGGCCGCACTTTTTCCTACAAGGGACTTCTGATGCCCGGCCAGCTTAAAGAATTTTTTCTTGATTTGAATGACGATTCTCTTGAAAGCACATTGGCCTTGGTTCATTCGCGTTACAGCACCAATACTTTCCCTTCCTGGGATCTGGCTCAGCCTTTTAGGTTTCTGGCCCATAACGGCGAAATAAATACTTTGAGGGGAAATGTCAACTGGATGCGGGCAAGAGAAGGCTTCCTCAGCAGCCCATATTTTAAGGAAAAAATAGATAAAATAAAGCCGGTTATAACTCCCGGGGGGAGTGATTCTGCAAGTATCGATAATGCTTTTGAACTCCTTACCCTTTCGGGGAGGTCTCTTCCCCATGTAATGATGATGCTTATACCCGGCGCTTGGGAAAACGACGGTTCTTTAAGCAAAGAGGTGATAGATTTTTATAAATTCCATGCCTGTTTCTCTGAGCCTTGGGACGGGCCTGCGGCCATTGCTTTTACCGACGGCAAACAAATAGGCGCAGTTCTGGACAGAAACGGATTGAGGCCGGCTCGTTACATAGTAACCAGGCAGGATTTTGTGGTGATGGCATCGGAAGTCGGAGTCCTTGATATCCCTCCTTGTGATATCGTCTCCTCAGGCAGGCTTGAGCCGGGAAGGATTTTTTTTATCGATACCGGTGAGGGAAGGATTGTGCATGATAGAGAGATAAAAGAAACCGTTTCTAAAAAAGCCCCTTACGGACGCTGGCTTAAAAACAATCTTCTGGAGCTGGGGGATATAGCTTTTCTTCCTTTAAGCCGGAAGGATAATTATGATGTATTCACTATGCTTGAGGCTTTCGGATTCACCAGGGAGGACCTGAAATTTATACTTAAACCTATGGCCGAAGATGGATACGAACCTACAGGTTCAATGGGTGACGATACTCCCCTGGCTGTATTTTCGGGTGAGTACCAGCCCCTTTTCAATTACTTCAGACAGCTGTTTGCTCAGGTAACCAATCCCGCAATAGACCCCATAAGGGAAGAGGTAGTAATGAGTTTACAGAGTTTTATAGGGCACCAGGCTAATATATTAGAGGAAACCCCTTTCCACTGCCGTAAATTAGCTGTCAGACATCCGGTTCTCAGCAATACGGATTTGTCAAAAATTAAAACTTTAGATAAAGAAGGCTTTAAGAGCAGGACCATATCTACGCTTTTTAACATAAAAGAAGAGGACAGTTTTTTAAAAAAACTTGATAGTATATGCCTGGAGGCTGAGGAGGCGATAAAAGAAGAGTGCAGTTTTGTAATATTAAGCGATAAGGGGGTAAACAAAGAGAAAGCGGCCTTACCTTCTTTGCTTGCGGTGGGAGCTATGCATCAGTATCTGGTAAAGAGAGCACTTCGGACCCAGATTGGAATAATAGTAGAGAGTGCCGAGCCCAGGGAAGTCCATCATTTTGCCTTGCTCTTAAGCTATGGGGCTGATTGCATGAATCCTTATCTGGCATATGATTCTTTGCGCTATTTGATAAGCGAAGGAGACTTGAAGCTGACTTTCGAAGAAGCATTATCTAACTACAGAAAAGCCGCAGAGAAGGGAATAAAGAAAATACTTTCCAAGATGGGTATCTCGACTCTGCAAAGTTATCGAGGCGCTCAGATATTCGAAGCTCTGGGGTTAGCCGGGGAGGTAATAGATAAATGTTTTACAGGTACGACCTCGCGCATAGGCGGAGCAGGATTTAAAGAGCTGACAGAGCAGACCGTATCGAATCACAGGAAAGCTTTTAGCTCAGACCGGGCTCCTGACCTCATACTACCTACCGGAGGAATTTATCAATGGAAAAAGAACGGGGAGTTTCATCTCTGGAACCCTTCAAGTATCACCGCCTTGCAGCTTGCCTGCCGTTATAATGATTACGGCCGTTATAAAGATTTTGCAACCCTTATAAACGATCAGTCTTCTAATCCGGTTACCTTACGCAGTATTTTAAAATTCAAAAAACGCAAACCTGTACCGCTCTCTGAGGTAGAGCCTTTAGAAGATATTTTTAAGCGTTTTGCAACCGGGGCAATGAGTTTCGGTTCTATCTCAAGAGGTGCGCATGAGACCCTGGCGATTGCCATGAACCGGATAGGAGGAAAATCAAATACCGGCGAAGGAGGGGAGGACCCGGCAAGGTTTATTCCTATGCCTAATGGCGATTCCCGCCGCAGCGCTATAAAACAGGTCGCTTCCGGTCGTTTCGGGGTAACGATTAACTATCTGGTTAATGCTGACGAGTTGCAGATAAAAATAGCCCAGGGAGCAAAGCCGGGAGAGGGGGGCCAGCTCCCCGGGCATAAAGTCAGTGTAACTATCGCAAAGACCCGCTACACTACTCCGGGAGTTACCCTGATATCTCCTCCTCCTCATCATGATATTTATTCCATAGAGGATTTAGCCCAGCTTATTTTTGATTTAAAAAATGCAAATCCTTATGCGCGCATAAGCGTTAAACTTGTCTCTGAAGTCGGGGTAGGCACAATTGCTGCCGGTGTAGCCAAGGGTCATGCCGATATGATTTTGATATCAGGCGGCGACGGCGGTACAGGGGCATCTCCGAGGAGTTCTATAAGGTATGCGGGGCTTCCCTGGGAATTGGGTTTATCCGAGACCCACCAAACCCTGGTTTTGAATGATTTAAGAAGTCGGGTGAGGCTTCAGACAGACGGCCAGATGCGCACCGGAAGGGATGTGGCCATAGCGGCTATGATGGGAGCTGAAGAGTACGGTTTTTGTACAGCAGCTTTAATAACTATGGGTTGCGTTATGTTGAGACACTGTCATCTTAACAATTGCTCTATGGGGGTTGCTACTCAGGATGATATTTTGCAGAGCAAGTTCAGGGGGCGGGCCGGGCATGTAGTAAATTATTTTCATTTTGTTGCCCGGGAATTAAGAGAAATCATGGCTGCTCTCGGCATAAGAAAGGTAGATGAAATGATAGGAAGGACCGATTTGTTAGAGGTAAATGAAAAAATGATACCGCACAAGTCCGGAAAAATAGATTACAGCCGTCTGCTTTACAGGCCCAAAACAGGGTCTTCTTCAGGTGTTTACTGTCAAAAGGTTCAAGTCCACGCTATAGATAAAGTTCTGGACAGAAGATTGATAGAATTGTGCAGCCTCGGTCTTAAAGAAGCAAAACCGGTAAAGTTAAAAGAGAAAATAGGTAACGGTGACCGTACCACCGGGGCTATGCTGAGCGGAGAGGTCGTAAGGCGTTTCGGCGAGCAGGGGTTGCCGGAAGATACTATTCACATAAAATTCGAAGGTATAGCCGGACAGAGTTTCGGAGCCTGGCTGGCTAAGGGTGTGGTTTTTGAGCTGGAAGGTTTGGCCAATGATTATGTAGGTAAAGGTATTTCGGGTGGCAAATTGATTATCTACCCCGGAGATGATGCCGGCTATAAAGCTGAAGACAATATAATAATAGGTAATACTACCTTTTACGGAGCAATATCGGGGGAGGCTTACATCAGAGGCATTGCCGGAGAAAGGTTCTGTATCCGTAATTCCGGCTTAAACGCTGTGGTAGAAGGAGTGGGGGACCACGGCTGCGAATACATGACCGGCGGCAGGGTTTTAATACTGGGTAAAACCGGCAGGAATTTTGCTGCAGGTATGAGCGGAGGTATTGCTTACGTCTATGATGCAGAGGGTGACTTTGCCTCCAGGTGCAACACCAGCATGGTTGATTTAGACGGGATTAACGATGAAGATAAAAATTATATTTCTATGTTGTTGTCCAATCACAAAAAGTATACTCAAAGCCCCTTAGCGGAAAGTATTCTTTCTGATTTTGAAAACACAAGCAGAAAGTTTGTAAAAGTTATACCTGTAGAATATAAACGCATACTCGCAGAAAAGGAAGTGGAAAAAAGGTTAGGATTGAGCCAGAGTTCGGACGGATAAATTTTACTTATTATGAAAAAAGATACAAAGGCATTCATCGGTACAAAAAGGAAAGAGAGTCTTTACAGGCCGGTGTGTGAAAGGGTAAAGGATTACAGAGAAGTTGAGATCATGCTTCCCGAAGAGCATATCAAGGAGCAGGCTCATCGGTGCATGGACTGCGGGACTCCTTTCTGCCACTGGGCGTGTCCGGTGGGAAATTACATTCCTGAATGGAACGACGCATGTTTGCAGGGCCAGTGGGAAAAGGCAGCAAGGCTGCTTAGTGCCACTAATAATCTGGCAGAGATTACGGGAAGAGTTTGTCCGGCTCTGTGTGAATACTCCTGTGTTTTGGGATTCAATGATGACCCTGTTACAATAAGAAGAAATGAACTGGCGGTCATAGAAAACGCATATAAGAAGGGATATGTTGCGCCTCTTACTCCCGCCAGGAGGACCGGCAGGAATGTTGCCATAATAGGTTCCGGGCCGGCAGGACTGAGCGCGGCGATGCAGCTTAACCGGGCAGGTCATCAGGTAACGGTATTTGAAAAAGACGATTCGCCCGGCGGGATCCTGCGTTACGGAATACCCGATTTCAAGCTGGAAAAGCATGTCCTTGACCGTCGTCTTGGATTAATGCGGCAGGAAGGCGTAATTTTTAAGACGGGAGTAGAAGCAGGTAAGGATGTAGCGGCGGATAAAATTTTAAAAAAGTTTGACGCTTTAATTTTAGCTACAGGTTCAAGAGTCCCCCGTGATTTAAAAATCCCGGGCAGGGACTTGAAAGGTATTTATTTTGCAATGGATTATCTTACCCAGAGCAATAAAAGGGTGGCTGGTTACAGGATAGAGCCGTCGGAGTTGATAAATGCAGAGGGTAAGAAAGTTATTATAATAGGGGGAGGAGATACGGGTTCCGATTGTGTAGGTACTGCCCACAGACAGGGGGCAAGCTGTGTGGTTCAACTGGAAGTAATGCCTAAGCCCGGCGAGTGCCGCACGGAGAGTTGCCCCTGGCCCGGCTACCCTCTTCTGCTTAAAAACTCCACCAGCCATCAGGAAGGAGGCCGGCGTTACTGGTCGGTTCTAACTAAAGAGTTCAGGGGCAGCAACTCAAAAGTAAAAAAGATATTTTGCCGTAAAGTAGAGTTTGAAAGAGGCAGAGATCCGTCTCCGGTAATGAAAGAAATTGAAGGAACGGATTTTGAGATAGATGCCGATCTGGTTATTATTGCTGTTGGTTTCTTAGGTTCTGAGAGAGGGGGGTTGATTGAAGAGCTGGGGCTTGAGCTGAGCGAAAGAAAAAATATTTTAACCGGTACTGATTTTATGACTTCCCGGCAGAAAATTTTCGCTGCCGGGGATTCCCGCAGGGGCCAGTCTCTTGTGGTATGGGCTATAAGTGAGGGAAGGCGGGTTGCCCATACGGTAGATAAATACCTGATGGGAAGAAGTGTTTTACCCTCTCTCTGAAAGAAAGACGTGCTTTATTTTACCTGAAAGGGCAGGCGGCGATTAGCCTCCGGTTTTAAGTAGGTCATTTATTTTAAAAATTATATATTATTCGGGTATGTGCAGGGCTTTCAGGATTTTATAATTCTTGACATATGATTTT
>WJKZ01000166.1 GCA_014728785.1 Candidatus Omnitrophota bacterium | reverse complement strand
CCCCTTCCGGTGTTCAGGAAGCTTTTAATCTTACCGTCTTGGCGTTTGAGCTAGCTGATAATTACAGAAACCCGGTAATGATTTTAAGCGACGCTTTTCTGGGGCAGATGGCAGAGCCGGTACAGATTAAACGTAAGAGCCGCATAAAGCAAGGCGCAAAGAAAAAAGATTGGGCTCTTACCGGTGCATTTAAAAGAAAGCCCAATATCATAAGGTCTTTATTTCTGGGGGAGGGGATACTGGAGAAACACAACGAGGTACTGCAGAAAAAATACAGGTCGATGAAAAAAAACGAAGTGCGTTATCAAGTTGAGAATGTAGAAGATTGTGAAATTCTTCTGGTAGCTTACGGGATATCTTTCAGGATTGCTAAAGGTATCACCGGGATTCTAAAGAAATTTAACATAAAAGCGGGTATATTCCGTCCAGTGAGCCTATGGCCTTTTCCTTATGAGCAGCTGAGAAAGCATGCCGAGGACAAGAGGGCAGTTTTTGTTTTTGAACTTTCAGCGGGCCAGATGGTCGAAGATGTGCGTCTGGCCTTAGGAAAGGATTTAGCCGTCCATTTTTTTGGACGCCTGGGGGGAGGAGTTTTTGGAGAAGAAGAGCTGGTTAATTTTATACTAAGGAGAATGAAGAATGAAAAGAAGGAGATCAGAACGTAAAAATTTTGATTGTAATGCAAAAATTTTCATATCCCGGGAAAGCAAACCTTTGAATATAAGGATAAAAGACATAAGCCTGTCGGGCATAAGGGTAATTATCGCCGGCAGGTTAATTAAAAAGGACACACCGGTGAATATCATTTTAAATATCCGGGATAGAGAAATAAGCTGCAAGGGGAAAATAGCATGGGTATTAACCATTAGCTTTGGAGTAGGAAATCTTCCCTTGTTTGATGCAGGAATAGAGTTTAAAGATATAGACAAGGATGATTTTAATTTTTTCAAAGATTTTGTCACCAACATAAAGGAAAATGGACAAAATATTCAGTAGGCCCAAAAGCCTTAAGAATATACCCATGCACTATTGTCCGGGGTGCGGCCACGGCATAGCCCACAGGTTAGTTGCTGAGGTTGTAGACGAAACAGGATTGAGAGAAAAAATAGTGGGTATTGCCCCTGTAGGGTGTAGTGTTATTGCTTATGACTATTGGGATTTTGATATATGCGAGGCTTCTCACGGAAGGGCTTTGGCGGTGGCCACGGGCATAAAAAGATGCCGCCCTGAAGCGTTTGTTTTTACTTACCAGGGAGACGGAGACTTGGCCTCTATAGGCTTAGCCGAAACGGTTCACGCCGCAAACAGGGGGGAAAAATTAACCTGTATTTTTATTAATAATGCTATATACGGGATGACCGGCGGACAAATGGCCCCCACTACTATTAGAGATCAAAAAACAGCTACCACTCCTGAAGGCAGGAGCCCGGAGAAAGGTGAAGGTTATCCCCTGAAAGTATCTGAGATGCTGGCAGGCTTGCCGGGGGTAAACTATATAGAAAGAGTGAGCGTAAGCAATCCCGACTATGTTAAGAGAGCCAAGAAGGCTATAAAAAACGCTTTTAATAATCAGATCAGAGGCGAAGGATTTGCTCTGGTAGAAATATTGAGTCAATGCCCTACTGTTTGGGGTCTGTCTCCTCAAGATGCAGTCAGATGGGTTGAGGAAAAAATGATTAAATATTTTCCCCTGGGAAGGATTAAATGAAAATAAAAAATTACCCGCCGGAAAAGCAATTGAAAATCGTAATTTCCGGTTCAGGCGGACAGGGCATAATGCTTTTGGGAAAGCTGATAGCCGGCCTGGCCACCAAAAAAGAAAAGTATACCACATGGATACCTTCTTACGGAGCGGAGATAAGAGGGGGTAGTGCTTACTGCTTTGTAAAGATATCGAACAGCCCCATAGCTTCTCCGATTATAGACAAACCCGACATAGGTATTATTTTTAACCGCCTTGCCTTTAAGAGATTCAAGGGCAGATTGGAGGAAAGCAAGTTGATAATTCTTAATTCCGATCTGATAAAAAAAACAGATTTACCCTCATCCATAGAAAAGATATCTTTACCTTTGAATACTATGGCTGCGGGGTGCGGAAACGTAAAAGTGGCAAATATAATAGTACTGGGTGTTTTAAGCGCCTTGAAATTAGATTTTGCAACCTACCGGAATGCCTTGGATATGTTGAATTTTGTTTTTCACAAAAAAGAGATACGCAAAAGCAACATAAAGGCATTTCGTGAAGGAAGAGCCGCTGTTAAATTACTTAACCATTAAAGGCCTATGAATCTCTTTTCTTGTAAGTATCCGGCCACACAGAGGCTTGTGGGAAAAATAGCTGAATATTTAAAATATCCGGTTATTTTTATATTGTTCTCTTTTATATTCGTCAGTGCTTCTTACAACATCCACTCCCTGGATTATTTACTTCACAGTAAATGCGGCGAGTATATTTATAACCAAAAAACGATTCCCGGAGAAGATATATTTTCGTTTACCAGAGAAGGCCACGAATGGACAGACCACGAATGGCTTTACCAGGTTTTAGTTCATCTGGTTCACAGCCGTTACGGCACAGAAGGCCTGGTATATTTAAAGATTATTATTTTTTTTATTATATTTTTCCTCTATATGATAATTGCCTTACGGAGCCACTGGATAGCCGCCTTTATATTGCTTTCGGTGGGGTTGCATATATCTTTGCCCCGTTTTGTTTTAAGGCCGGATAATTTAAGTTTAATCTTTTTGACTATATTTCTTTTACCGTTTATATTTAAAAAAAAATGGCTTCTTTCACTTCTACCTCTTATCCAGATATTCTGGTCGAATATCCATGGCTTTTTTTTATTAGGTCCGGCTGTCCTGTTAATCTATATTTTTATATCCAGAATGAGGAACGGTTCAGAAGACAAGAGTTTTTACCGGCGGGTAAAATTTATATTCCTTTTAACCGTTTTAGCCAGTTTTATTAATCCTTACCCCTTTAAAACTTTTTTATATCCTTTGACCGTAATAAAAGAGAGTATAATAGGCGATTATAAGTTATTTTTTACCCACATAGGAGAACTTTTCAGGCCTTCTTTTGTCAAATATATTTCTTTCTATCTTTATGCGTCAATTACGGCTGTATTTATTTTTGTAAAGAAAAAAATAAATATCTTTTATCTGGTGCTCTGGTTGCTGCTTTTCGGCTTGGCCGTCAGCAGTGCAAGAAATGTTTATTTCTTTATCCCCATAGGTTTGGCTATATTTGTGGATAGTTACAGCTCTCTAAAAAAAATTTGCAGGCAGTATTTATTCAGGCCTGCAGGATACACCGCTCTTAAGGCCGTACTTTTTCTTTTGACGCTTGCTTTAGCTTTTAATATGATACAAAGTATAAGAAAGGCTTATGCGGAAGGATTCTGGCATATTAGTGAAGAGAATAAGATAGAAATTTCAAGTAGAACCATGGGGCTTGAGCCTTCAGTTTATCCCCGGCAAATGGGTGAATTTATCCGGAAAACCGATTTACCTCCCAGAATGTTTAATAATTTTAATATAGGTTCATATCTTATATATAAATTCTTCCCCGAGAGAAAGGTATTTATAGACGGAAGAACCGAAGTTTACGGCAGTAATTTTTTCAGGGATTATTTATTGGCTTATGCCGGTAAGGAAAAATTCTTTGATAAGATTTTTGAAAAATACAAGCTTAAGGGGCTGATTTTGGGGTATACACTGGGAGAAGGGCCTTCCGGTATAATAAAAGTCGCTTACAGGAAAGGATTCAGGTGTGTTTATTTCGGAAGAGACGGAATTATTTTTGTTAGTGATGATTTTTTATCCAAGAACAGTTTGCTTCAATCACTGGCAATAGATTTCAGAAGTTACCCCTTACCCCGGATAGCGGGGATAAAAAATATAATATTGACTAGCCCTTCTTTAAAAGGAGTATATAACCAGGCAGAAGTATTTTATCTCCTGGGATTTTTTGATAAGGCCAGGCGCATTTTGAATGAAATAATAGAAATTTATCCGAATAACTACAAAAATTATTATCTTTTGGCTAAGATTTTTTATAATGAGGGAAACTATACAGAGGTTATTATTAATTGCAGGAAAACTTTGATCTTTAATATTAAACACAAAAACGCTAAAAAACTTTTGGCAAAAGTATATATGGATATGGGCAAGACGAAAGAGGCTTTGGAGCTTATTAAAAATACGGGTATTACTATCGAAGATTTAAAGGAGAGTTGCGATGGATTGGAGTGAGACCAGAGTGCGCTTTGCTCCTTCTCCTACGGGTTATTTGCATATCGGGGGAGCAAGAACCGCTTTATTTAACTGGATTTATGCCGGGAGCAGAGCGGGGAAGTTTATTTTGAGAATTGAGGATACCGATACCGAACGTTCCAAAGAGGAGTTTCTTAAAGAGATACTGGAAAGCATGGAATGGCTGGGCATGAACTGGGATGAAATCTATTACCAGTCTGCGAGGTTCGATATCTACCGAGAGTATGCCCAGAGGCTGATAGGGGAGAATAAAGCTTATGAAAAGGAAGGGGCGATATTCTTTAAATATAGTTTCGAAAGCATTGAAGTAGATGATGCTGTCCGGGGCAAAATAAGCTTCAGAGAACTTCCCAAAGCCGAGGAAGTAATCATAAAAAGTAATGGTACTCCGGGGTATAATTTTTCCTGTGTGGTGGATGATGCCCTTATGAATATCAATTGCGTTATAAGAGGCGAGGATCATCTATCAAATACGCCCAAACAGATTTTAATGTACAGAGCTCTGGGGTTTGATGTGCCTCACTTTGCCCACCTGCCTCTCATACTTTCTCCGGGTGGGGGGAGGTTGTCGAAACGTTTCGGAGCAACTTCAATAAGAGAGTACAGAGATCTAGGCTACCTTCCTCAGGCGCTCCTGAACTATTTTTTGCTTTTAGGCTGGTCTCCGGGTTCAAACCGGGAGATAATCTCGGTAGAGGAAGCAAAAAAAATATTTGATATAAATCAGGTTAATAAGACCGGTGCTGCTTTTTCTCTGGATAAACTGAACTGGCTAAATGCAGAATATATAAGGAAAATATCCCTGGAGGAATTCAGTGATTTAATTTACAATTATTTAAAAGAGAAAGCCTGTCTGTCTGAAAGTGCCGACAGAGAGTATGTTAAGAAGGTAGCGGAAGTATTTCAGACCAGAATTTTTAAGCTATCTGATTTAATTGAGTGGTCTGGTTTCTGTTTCAGAGACTCAATAGAATATGCTGAAGATACTAAAAAAATATTAAGTACTGATTTGAGCCCCCAGATAAAATTACTTATAGAAAGGATAAAAGCAATAGGAGATTTTGAGGCCGGGGTAATTGAGAAAGAATTCAGAAGGTTGGCCGGGGACCTGGGGCTTAAGGCTAAAGTATTGGTCCATCCGGTAAGAGTTGCCTTAACCGGCAGAAGAATCGGGCCGGGGCTGTTTGAAACTATGGAGCTTTTGGGGAAGCAGAAGGTTATAGCAAGGCTTGAGCACCTCATTAGTTATTGGGCCAAGAAGCAATAGTTTTAAAAAGTTTTGGGTATTAAATTATATCTGAAAAATTTTAACCAGGAGGAGGTAGATATGAAGTTATTTGCTATTCTTGCAGTAAGTGTTTCTCTTTTTTTATCGGCTTGTCAATCATCTATGGAGCCGAAAGAGGCGGTTAAAGAAACCACATCGGCTAATGAGGCAGATATTTCCCCCAGTAGTGAAACAGAGAACATAGTTTTAGCGAAAGTCGGTGGCTGGGTATTAACAAAGAGTGAGTTTAATAAAGTACTCTCTGATTTACAGTCGTCAGGAGCAGCAGAGGGGATGGACCTCTCAGATTTAAATACGAAAGAGATGCTGCTTCAGCGGATGGTAAATACAGAGATACTTTACAGAGTAGGCCTTGAGCGCGGTTTTGATAAGGAGGCTAAAATAGAGGGAGCATCTTCTAAGGCCAAACGGGTTTTGGTTATACAGAAAGTTTTAGACAGTCTGGCTTCCGATATAGAAGTTTCGGAGGAGGAAATAGAGGAGTTTTATCAAAACAGCGGTTTAACCGATAAACCGCTTTCTGAGATGAAAGCAAATATAATAAAAGCCATAGAGTTGGCGAAGCTTGAAGAAGAAGTGTCTAAATTGGCAGATTCCTACAGAGATGAGCTCGAGGTGGAAGTGAATTTTGAGAACCTCGGAAGTGACCAATAACAAAAAGGAGGTGTTAAATGAAGGGGGGCAAAATATTAATAGCATTGGTCACGTTGATAATCGTTATTGTTGCCGGCGGTTATGTCTTAGGTTATCTTGGGTATCAAAGATATAAATCCGACATAAAAAAGCTCGAGAATGAGAACACGGTTCTCAAAACCGAGATTTCCGATATTGAAGAAAAGCTTAGAAAGGCAAGGGTGTTGCTTGAGGATTTTAGTGAGTCGAACGAAAACATGCGCCAGGATTTGTTTTCAAAGATAAGTAAAACTGAAAACAAAATAGGAGAGTGGAGAGAAGAGTATAGCCGGTTTCTTAAAGAGGTTAATTCCCGCATAGATGACTTCAGGACAGTTTTAGACGAGCAGATAGAAAAGCTCAACAAAAGCATAGACTTAGGGGAAATATCTGTCGAAAAAGAAATTTCACCCCCCTCTACGGAAGGAGAAGATTTAAAGACCGGTGCAGAAGACGCAGGCATGGATGAGGCAGAAGGAATCGGGGAAGGAGGGCAGGTACTTCAGGAATAGAGATTTGTTTTTGCTTCCGGCCTGCAAAAAGGTGAGTTAAGGCGGTAAAGATATTTGCGGTAAACTTTTTAAGAAGTTTTAAAAATTCAGAAACAGCCGGAGTGAAGCTATATATTCTTGCCAACCCTCCGAACTGTTGATATAATTACCCGGATTTATCTTTGCCCCGTGGTGTAATCGGTAACACGACTGACTCTGGATCAGTTATTTCTGGTTCGAATCCAGACGGGGCAACTAAATGGAAAAATCCCCACGCAGAAGCGTGGGGATTTTTATGGTGCCCTGTTGATGAGTTCCAGCCATGAACGCGAAGCGTTCATTTTTTCAATACCCTTTAAGCTCATCAAGTCTGTCTTCTTTTACGGCCATAAACTTATCCATAACCAAAATATCCATAGAACTCCGCTTAAAGCAGTCTATTGCATCCTGAGGGGTGCAGGCTATAGGCTCTCCTCTTAAGTTAAAAGAGGTATTGAGGACTAAGGGAACTCCTGTCATTTTTTCGAAACTTCTGATTAAATTCCAGAACTTAGGAGAAACGGCTTTGTTCACAGTCTGTACCCTTGATGTCCCGTCTACATGGGTTATGCCGGGCACAACTTCTCTTTTTTCTGCCCTTACATAAGGAGCTAAGAGCATGAAGGGAGAGCTGCAATCCATAATAAAATAATCTTTTGCTTTTTCTTCTAAAACCGAGGGAGCGAAGGGGCGGAATTGCTCTCTTTTTTTAGTTCTGTTAAGTATCTCTTTTATATTTTTTAGGCAGGGGTTGGCAATAATGGAACGGTTACCCAATGCCCGGGGTCCGTATTCCATTCTTTCCTGAAACCAGCCTACAATTTTACCTTCGGCAATTTTTTTAGCGCTTAATTCATAAAGATATTCCCAATCCAGTTCTTTAAAATTCAAATTATTTATTTTTAAAGCCAGCTTAATCTCCTTTTTCGAGAATTGAGGCCCGAGAAAAGCATTATCCATAATATATGTACGGGTATTTCCCAGGACAGAATGGTTTATGTAAGAAGCTACCCCCAGAGCTCCGCCGCTATCACCTGAGGCGGGTTGGATGAAAATATTTTCAAAAGGAGTTTCACGCAGAAGCCGGTGATTCATGACACAATTAAGAAAGAGTCCTCCTCCCAGACAGAGGTTTCTATCCTTTCTTTTTTCATGAAGGCCTGATGCGATATTTATTATTATATCTTCGGTAAGCTTCTGCAGGCTTGCTGCCATATCGAAGTCTTTTTGCTTTAATTCGTCCCCTTTTTTACGCGGTTTTCCGAAAGTTTTAACGAATTTTCCGCTGAACATCCTCCTGCCTTTATTGAAACCGAAGTAGCTTTCATCTACCTTAAAACTTGTATCCGGATTTATTTTTATTATTTTTTTAAGTTTATCCAGATAAACCGGTTTTCCGTAACCTGCAAGACCCATAACTTTTGCCTCACCCGTATGAGCCATAAATCCGAGATATGTGGTTATTGCCGTATATACCAGCCCCAGAGAGTCAGGCCAGGTTATCTCTTTTTCTATTTCTATATTTTTGTCTTTACCGAAACCGCAGGTCAGAGAAGACCACTCTCCTATGGCGTCAGCAGTGAGGATTGTTGCTTCCTCAAACCCCGAAGGGAAAAAAGAGCTTGCAGCATGAGAGAGATGATGTTTTATAAAGAAAACCTTGTCTCTGTAATTTATTTTTGATTCAAGAGTCAGAGGTAAATCCAGCCTTTCTTTCAACCATTCAGGTATAGTGGCCAGGAAATTAGGTAATGAGAAAGGATAAGACCGGAGATGGCTTAAGATCACCCGGTAGAACTTAAGATATGGTTTTTCATAAAATCCTACAAAATCTATATCGTCAAAACTTATGCCCGATTCCCGGATACAGTAATTAACAGCCTGCAGGGGAAAACCGGGATATTTTTTTATTCTGTTGAATCTTTCTTCTTCCGCGGCTGCTGTTACCGTATTATTTGTTATAATACAGGCGGCTGAATCATGGTAATAGCAGGATAGACCAAGTATATTTTTGTTTTTCGAAGCCATCATGCGATTAATAAAAGACTATACCCCGGCGTATATAAAAGTAGTGATAACCGACGGCCCTATGACGTAGACCAGTATGGCCAGGATTGCCAGTATCACAAATATGGGGGTAAGGAAAGCCAGTTTATGTCTTTTAATCATGTAAATCATTTCTTTGAGAATATAGGCTATTTTTTTCATACTGCTTTAGGATTGTCTGGAAATATCATGTGTATCTATGCCGTATCCTGCCGCCTTCCTCCAGTTGCTGTCGGATTTAAATGATAGCGGGATTAAGGTTTTCCGGGAAAAAAGGAGCATAAATATGTAGGTAATGCCGAACATAAAAGTATAGACCAGAGTTAAAAAAAACACTATGAGTATTTTTTGTATTATGTTTATAATAATATAAAGTATTTTTTTTATTTTTGTGTATATTTTTTTCACCGGACTTAATACCCTCCTCTTCCTAATATACTATTTATTAAGCTCTTATCAAAATCGATATTCAGCTTTTCCAGAGCCTCTTCGCGGTCTAAGAGCCCCTGGCGTATTAATTTACTCATTTCCACATGGTAATGGGTATAGCCGTAATTTTTCATGGCCAGATAGACGTTAACAAAATTTATCAGGCAATTAGTGGAGCCGGCAGGATAACTTAAATCAGGAGCTCTCCATTTAAGCTCGTTTTTCAGAATATTTATTTTATCTTCAGGGGCGTCCTTCAAATACCAGTGGGGAGAAATCATCCTGCTTTTTCTTGGCCTTTTTGTCTTTTTCAATGTTTCTTGTATGCTCTGCGGAAAATTTTTGTATTTAGGACTTCTCCTTAAAGTACCTTTTACGAATTTCCGGGTAGCTTCAGATATAGGAATATAAGCCGTATTGTTTTCATTTTCTCCGGTTAGCTGTCCCTTGGTCCAGCCGGCTACTATCAGGGGTATATTATAACGGTAAGAGGTCTCATAAAGCAATTGAGTGTGCCATATAGCACAAATATGGCATATGGTGGCTTTTGCCCCGCTCCTTACTATTTCAAAAAGAGCGTCTTTTATAAAATCTGTCTTATAAAATACCCAATCGACATTGAGGATGCTGACAGCGTTCTTTACATTGGATATTGCATCCTCATTGGAGAACCCGTGGTCAAAAGTAAACACCAGAGGAGTCATTCCGTATCTTTT
>WJKZ01000165.1 GCA_014728785.1 Candidatus Omnitrophota bacterium | reverse complement strand
CTATAAGAGAGGCCAGGAATCCCGCAAGATAATCACAGTATCTATACTTAAAATAATGGATAAGATTTATAACCGGCGGGGAGTAGGCGACAGCGCTTATCATTTTGTCAAAAGAAAATACTTCTTTGCGGCATCCCGTACAGACCTTCTCCCCGTTTTTCAGGGGTTTTGAGCAATAATTGCAGCGGGGAGGCGTTAAAAAAATTATTTTTTCAAAACAGCTCCTGCATAAAAATCCCCGGGTTATTTTTGTTTCACAGTTAAAGCAAAGAGGAGGAAAGAATATGTTTTTCAGCGCCTCAATATATTCTTTAAACATGAAGCATATTTTAATGTATTTCTTTCTGCCTTTCAAGTTAATAGCTTCCTCGCCTTTGAGCTTCCAAGTGCTGCTTGACAGAGAAGACAGTGATGATATTATTTAAGTTGGAGAGGGCATCTTTATCTAATATGAAGAAAGTTCTTATCATAGATGACGAAGAAGACCTGACATTTTTTGTTAAGGCTAATTTAGAAATGTCGGGCGATTTCAAGGTCCTTATTGCCAACAGGGCAAAAGAAGGCATAAGGATGGCCGCAAAACATAAACCTGACTTAATCCTTCTCGATATAAGGATACCTCAAATGGACGGGTTTGAAATTCTAAAAAAACTAAAAACCAATATCAAAACTCTCAACATACCGGTGATTATGCTTACTGCTTTATCCGATGAGAGTTCGAAGACCAAGGCGGCAGAGCTTTACAATGAGGAATATATGGTCAAGCCCGTAAAAATCGATGTTTTAAAAGCCAAGATAGAGGAAGTTCTCAAGAGACGGGGCCTGAATTAAAGGAGGCTTTCCGGCATCTCTTCATATTCCGGCAGTGTCATGAAGATTCTCCTTCCGGTCAATAAAAATATTTTTTCGCCGGCGGTTCTGGTATCCTATACCGCCTTGATTCTGGTAGCTTCTTTAATACCCCTAAATTTACCTCAGAAGGATTATTTCTTTTCTCCGGATAAGCTGCTGCATGTTTTCTTTTATATATTGCTGGCTTTTCTGGCCACAAATTTATTTTTTTGCAAAGCAAAGTCATATCCCGGCTTAAAAGGGTTTTTGTATTCTTTCTGTTTAGGGCTTTTGATAGAAGGGATACAGTATTTCCTGCCTTACAGGTCTTTTGAAGCGTATGATTTACTGGCTAATCTCCTGGGAAGCCTGGCAGGCAGCAGATTGAAGGTGGTTTAGCGTATGGAAGTAAATAATCTGGTTGATTTATTAAGAAGAAGTTTTGCCGATTTCCCTGCAAGAACAGCAATTTCTTTCGGGACCAAAAAAATTACCTATTCCCAGCTGGAAGATTTTTCGTCCAGGTTCGCTTCAGCCCTTCATGATTTAGGGGTAAGAGAAGGAGATAGAGTCGCAATATGGCTTCCCAACCGGCCTGAGTTTATTTATGCGATTTTCGGAATTTTAAAGGCCGGAGGGATTGTCGTACCCATTAATACTATGTTTAAACGGGAGGAGGCCAGGTTTATATTGGAAGATTGCAGGGTGAAAGTATTAATTTGCTCACTTGATAAGGTTGATTATAGTCTTAATATAACTTCGCGTTGCGATAGCCTTAAGCATTTGATCTGTATTCCCGGATGCGAAAATAAAAGGGTGGTGTTTGATTTTTATGAGTTGATTGATAAATACAAGAAAATAGAAAGGATAGGCGGTATCGATGAAAACACCCCGGCGTTTATACTCTACACCTCCGGAACAACCGGCGTGCCCAAAGGTGCCTGTCTTAGCCATAAAAATATAATTTCCAATGTCAAGGGTTGCTCGGCTGTTATAAATTTCAGTAAAAAAGACTGTACTATATGCATTCTGCCGCTTTTTCATTCTTTTGCTCTGACAGTATGCGTGTTTCTGCCTTTGCTGAAAGGCGCAAAAATCGCCTTAATGCGTTCTCTTCGTCCCTTTAAAAGAGTTATACGTTCTGTATTTAAAAACCGGGTAACAGTGTTTGTTGCGGTGCCGGCTATTTACAATATACTGGCCGAGATTAAACTCCCCTTTTCTAAACGGATTTTCAGTATTGTTTTTAATCCTGTAAGAATTTGTATATCGGGAGCGGCCGCGTTACCTTATCCCGTCTGGAAAAAATTCGAGCAGAAATTCAGGCGCAAGCTCCTTCAGGGGTATGGTTTAACCGAAGCATCCCCGGTCGTCTCCCTTAACCCTTTAGGCGGTCTGCGCAAGCCCGATTCTATAGGTAAACCTCTTTCTTCTGTGGAAGTTAAGGTTATAAGCAGAAACGGCAAGGAGCTGTCAGTCGGAGAGGTGGGAGAACTTATGGTTAAAGGCCCCAACGTGATGGCCGGATATTATAATGCCGGTGAAGAAACAGAAAAGATCATAGAAAACGGCTGGCTGCATACCGGCGACCTGGCCAGAATAGATAATGACGGTTATATCTATATTATGGGGCGTAAAAAAGAGATGATTAACGTACGCGGCCTCAACGTCTATCCCCGGGAAATAGAAGATTTACTTTACAAGTATCCCAAAATAAAAGAGGCGGCAGTGGTGGGGGCCAGGCATAAGCATAGGGGGGAAGTTCCCGTTGCTTTTATAGTGAAGCAGGGAGAAGTTACAGCCAGGGAAATACTTTCTTACCTGAAAGCCAACCTTGCATCTTATAAATGCCCCCTTAAGCTGTTTTTTAAAGAGAGCCTGCCTAAAAACCTCACGGGTAAAATATTAAAGAAGAAGCTGCAGGAAGAGGTTAACGACACCTTTCAATGAATAAGGCCTTTGATATAATTTTCAACGATGAAAGCCTGATCGCTGTCAACAAAAAAGTAAAGATACTTACCTGTTCAAACCGCAAAGGCGGATTGGATATTTTAACCCTGCTTCAGAAAGAAATGAAAACCAGAGTATTCCCCTGTCACCGGCTTGACAGAGAAACTACGGGAATTTTAATTTTTGCCAGGGGTAAAAAAACCCGGGCAGAGCTTATGGAGCAGTTCAGAGACAGGAAGATAGAAAAGGGGTACCTTGCTTTTGTAAGAGGAAAAATCAAGCCTGATGAGGGAAAACTGGAAAGTTTTATTCTGGATAAGGAAGGCAGACGTTTCGGGGAAAGAAGGAAAAAAGCTTTAACTTACTATAAACTTATAAAAGATAAAGGATTTTTCAGCTACCTGAGTCTTAAACCTGTTACCGGCCGCAGAAACCAGTTACGCATACAGCTGGCTCAAATCGGCCACCCTATACTGGGAGAAAGGAAATACGCTTTAGGAAGAGATTTCCGGGTGAAATTCAGGCGCCTTGCCCTGCACGCTTCGGCAATAAGCTTTATCCATCCTCTCAGCCGGGAGCGTATCGGATTAAGGGTAGGCTTGCCGCCGGACATGGAAAATTTTCTGAAACGCTGAGACTTTATCTTTTTTCAGAACCTGCCCGTTGTGGTTGTAAAAAATAAAGCCGGTGGATTTTTTTTAAATTACTTCTATGAATTTCTTTTCAGGGCAGAAAACAATGGTATAATTTATTGATAATCGCAGTAAGCATTAACGTTTCCTGATCAAGGCTGGTTATGGCACATAGGCTAAGAAGAAAAATATATTATCACGATACTGATGCAGGCGGAGTTGTGTATTACGCCAACTATCTTAAACACTTCGAAGAGGCAAGGACTGAATTCTTAGCAGATAACGGCGTGGATATAAACATGTTGATGCAGAAAGGTATATGGTTTGTGGTTAAGGGTATAGAAGTGAACTACAGAAAACCCGCAAGATATTCTGATTTGATAGATATTTCAACCGGAATTACAAAGCTCAAACATGTCTCAATAGACTTCTTACAGGAAGCCAGAAAAGGGGATGAGCTTTTGGTGTCGGCCCGTACAGTACTTGTGTGTGTGGACAGCGGCTTCCGTGCTTGCCAGATTCCCGAAGAGGTAGAAGAGTGTTTAAGAAAGTAAGATACGAAATAGTAAACAAGGACGGTAAAGCTTACGTTGCAAAAAATGCTTATCTGGCAGGAGGAGTTTATTCAAGGTTTTTGGGGCTGATGTTTAAAAAACAAATGGAGAAGGATTCGGCTCTTGTGTTTTATAAAGCTCCCTCAATACACACTTTTTTTATGAGATTTCCCATAGATATAATTTTTCTGGACCGGCAGTTAAGAGTCATTAAGATAACTCCTTACCTTAAGCCCTGGAGGATTGTCAATTGTTTTGGTTCTTTTGCTACGGTAGAGCTGCCGGGAGGCAGGGTTAGGGAAATAGGCCTTAAAGAAGGAGATCTCCTCGAATTTGTCGATAAATAATCCGGTTTCTTATTCTGATTGAGGCCGCAAATCTTCTATTTTTAAATTATGTTTGACGCTTATATTTTTTTAGTTTATCATATGCGTGTTTGTATAATATAAATATAATAGTTTCGGAGAAGAGAAGATGAAAGTTGCCGTATTGGGAGCAACAGGATTTACAGGTGAAAAGATTGTAGAGATTTTGGTTTCACACCCGGAAGCCGAGATTGTATATCTGGCTTCACGTACCCCGAAAGCTACGCCCTACAGCTCCATCTTTCCGCGGTTTCTTAATAAAGCCGATATCAATTGCGAAACCTTAAACAAGGAAAAGGCAACGGATTTAAGCGATGTGGTCTTTCTGGCTTTGCCGCATACGGTATCCATGCAGATGGTACCGTTTTTTCTTAAGAAAAAAAAGAAAGTGATAGATTTATCGGCAGATTACAGGTTGACCAGCGCCTCAGAGTATAAAAAATATTATAAAAAAGCGCACAGGGATAAGAGTAATTTAAAAAAAGCAGTTTACGGGTTGCCTGAATTGTTTGAGAAAAAAATCAGAAATGCCTCTCTGATTGCAAACCCCGGATGTTATCCTACTTCGGTGATTATACCTCTTTACCCGTTGCTTAAGGAAATTGCCGGCTTAAAGGATATAATAGTAGATTCCAAATCATCTATAACCGGTGCGGGCAGAAAGGCTTTAATCGAGTACCACTATTCAAACATATCGGGGAACATCTGGGCCTACAAGCCTTTTAATCATCAGCATATGCCTGAAATAGAAAGCATCCTCAGGCGGGTTACTGCTAAATCCCCGAATATATGTTTTGTACCTCATGTAGCGGGAATAGAGGCGGGTATCTATTCCACTATTTATTTGAGGCTGCAGCCGGGGTTTAAATACAAGGAAAAAGATTTCAAAACTATATACCGGAAATATTATTCGGCTTCTCCTTTTGTGAGGATAAAAGATGAGTTACCTGTCTTAAAGGATGTGGTGGGAAGTAATTTTTGCGATATAGGTTTTAGGATAGATTCGCAGAAAAAGACAGCGGTAGTTGCCTGTGCTATAGATAATCTTTTTAAAGGAGCAGCCGGGACAGCAGTACAGAATATGAATATAATATTCGGCCGTAACCAAACCCTGGGATTGGTTTGAGATTTAGAAAGAAAGGGCAGAAAAGACTGTGAAAATTCCAGAAGGTTTTACCATTTCAGGTATAAATTGCGGGATAAAACGCAAGAGTGAGCCGGATTTAGGCTTGATTTGCGCGGATAAATTTGCTAAAGCCATAGGGTTTTTTACCGGAAACGTTAATCCTTCTTATTCTGTTTCTCTATGCAGGAGGAATATAAATAACCCTATAAAGGCAGTTCTGGTTAACAGCGGAAACGCCAATTGTTACCTATCAAGAAACGGTATCAAAAATACCGAAAAGATAACCGGGGCTTTGGCTAAGAAGCTCGGAGTTAAAAGGGAGAATATTTTGATAGCATCTACCGGGATTATCGGAAAGAAATTACCTTCGGCCAGAATAACTGCCGCTTTCCCCGGGCTTATAGATAATCTGGGGAAGTCGGGAAAAGATTTTTCCCGCAGCATACTGACTACAGATACTACTGAGAAAGTTTCCTATGCGCATTGTCCTTTCAGAAAAGGCGGAGGCCATATTTTAGGGTTTGCCAAGGGTTCAGGTATGATTTTCCCCAATATGGGGACTATGCTTTCATTTATCTTGACCGACGTCTATACGGAGGGAAAAGCATTCAGGAAATTAATAAAAGAAGCTGTGGGTGAAAGTTTTAATTCTATAAGCGTAGACGGATGCACCAGCACCAACGATACCGTCTTGTTGCTTTCGAGCAAACGCAAGCTTCTGAAATACAGTAAAGACATTAAGGAGTTTTCGCAAAAAATTAAAAAAGTCTTCACAGAGCTGGCTAAAAAGGTGGTTAAAGACGGAGAAGGAGCTACAAAGTTTATCACTGTCCATATAAAAGGCGCCCGGAATAAGACCGAGGCAAGAAGAGCAGGGTTTTGTATTGCCAACAACCCTCTTTTTAAATGCGCAATGTACGGAGAAAATCCGAATTGGGGCAGGATTATCTCGGCCTTGGGCCAGGAGGGGATAAAAACAGAAGATAAGGCAAAGATAAATTTCAGTTCTCTTAAGAGGAAAAACATTCAAATAAAGGTTGATTTGAAGAGAGGGTCCTCTGAGTGGAAGGTTTACACTTGCGATTTCAGTCCCGGTTATATTAAAATCAATGCGGAATACAGTTAAGATTCAGTCTAAAAGAGAGGTGAGTGATGGTTAAAGAAGCTATTAAAAAAGCGGACGTTTTAATTGAGGCTCTTCCCTACATAAAAAAATTCCATAAGAAGACTTTTGTCATAAAATACGGCGGTTCGATTTTGAGCGAAGACAGAGTGAGAAAATCGGTTCTGGAAGATATAGTCTTTTTGCGCTATGCGGGTATAAGACCTTTAATAGTGCACGGAGGAGGTCCTAACATAAGCAAAAGGCTTGAGCACGAAAAAAGGCAGTCTAAGTTTATCGACGGCATGAGGGTTACCGACAAATTTACCTTGGAGATAGTTAAACAGGAACTGGACTCTCTTAACGATATGATAGTCAATTCTATAGCTTCTCAAGGGATACAAGCCAGAGGATTTAAAGGTGATTCCTCGCTGATAAAAGCCCGTAAGAAAAAAAGCAAGATTGACCTGGGTTTTGTGGGCGAAGTTACCTCTTTTGAGAGCGGTGCTTTAAGGGATTGCTTGAAAGAAAGCGTGCCGGTAATAAGCCCTCTGGGCATTTGCGAAGACAGCCAGCTTTACAATATAAACGCCGATGAAGTGGCCTGCTTTTTAGCTTCAGAGCTTAAGGCGGAAAAATTTGTCCTGCTTACGGATGTTCTGGGGGTAATGAGAGACCCACAGGATGAAAATTCTCTAATATCGACAATCAACCTCCATGCTATAGAAAATTTAATAAAAGAGGCAGTTATAGGAGAGGGAATGGTCCCTAAAGTCAGGGCCGCTGCCAAGGCTATCCGTTCGGGGGTGAACAAAGCGCATATAGTAGATGCCAAAATACCCCACGCTCTGCTCCTTGAGATTTTTACCAACGAAGGTATAAGTACGGAGATAGTGCATTAGGTAATTAATATGCGGAATTATAAAAATATTTTTGCTAACTTTTCTCTGCCCACTTATTCCCGCCTCGGGCCGCTGTTTGTCAAAGGGAGGGGCAGTTGGCTGTGGGATTCGCAAGGCAGGAAATATCTGGATTTATTCCCCGGCTGGGGAGTCTCCATTTTAGGGCATTCTCATCCCCGGATAGCGAAAGTCCTGGGAGAACAGGCCAGGAGATTGGTACATCTTCCCAACAACCTTTTTTCCGCCGAACAGGCCCTGCTTGCGAGAGAAATATCAAAAAGGAGTTTTCCTTCTAAGGTATTTTTTGGAAATTCCGGAGCAGAGGCGATAGAAGGAGCTATCAAATTCAGCAGGCTATACGGTCAAAATAAAAGATTCGAAATAATTACTTTTAAGAATTCTTTTCATGGAAGAACCTTCGGTGCTCTTTCTGCTACTGCTCAGAAAAAGTATAAAGAGTGTTTCCGGCCGCTTCTGCCGGGTTTCAGGGAGGCAGAATTTAATGATTTCGGCAGTTTTAAACGGACACTTTCCAAAAAGACAGTGGCGGTATTGCTTGAGTTGATTCAGGGCGAAGGCGGGGTAAATGTCGCCGATAAAAATTATGTAAGACAGCTCAGAAAATATTGTTTTAACAAAAACATACTTTTTATTGTTGATGAGGTACAAACCGGCATGGGAAGGACCGGTAAGCTTTTCTGTTACCAGAATTACGGCGTTGTTCCCGATATAATGGTTTTATCTAAAGGCCTGGGTGCAGGGGTACCTATATCGGCATTGGTAGTAAGAAAAAAGATAGCCAGCATAATCAAACCCGGCATGCATGCTTCTACCTTTGGAGGTTCTCCTCTGGTAAGCCGGGCAGCACTTGAGGTATTCAAGATACTGGAAGAAGAGAAAATTTTGAAAAATGTAGCTAAATTGGGCAAACATATGAGAGACAGGGCAGCTTCCCTGGCCAAAAACACTCCCGTAATAAAAGAAATAAAAGGAGAGGGGATGATGCTCGGCCTTGAGCTGGATATACCCAGCTATCCGGTTTTTTTAAAGGCGCTGGGCAAAGGGTTGATTGTGAATTCTACCCACGATAATATCTTGCGGGTCATGCCGGCTTTAAACTCAACGGTTAAAGATATAGACAAAGGGTTCAATATATTAGAAGATATACTGTCTGCCTTTTAGGCAGGGCTGAAATCGAGAGCGGATATTATGGGACACTTTATTTCTTTAAAATATTTCTCTCCCGCAGAAATAAAAGAATTAGTCGCTTTAGCCGGAGAAATTAAAAAGAGGCCTTCGGGTTTCTCAAAAAGCCTTAAAGATAAAAGTATAGGTCTTCTGTTTGAGAAACCGTCTCTGCGTACCAAAACGGCATTTTACCTGGGCGCCTTACAGTTGGGAGGCCAGCCGCTTTATTATTCCTCAGAGGAGGTAAAATTGGGCAAAAGAGAAGAGATTAAAGATGTGGCCCGAACCTTCTCCTGTTATCTTGATGCGGTGGTAATCCGCACCTTTTCTCAAAAAGTCTTGGCTGAATTCGCTCAATTTTCTTCCAAGCCGGTTATTAACGGTTTGAGCGATTTCCTGCATCCTTCGCAGGTTCTGGCCGATATACTGACGATTCAGGAGGTTAAAGGAGATATAACGAAGCTTAAGGTAGTTTATTCGGGAGACACCAATAATGTCTGTAACTCATTGATTTATATTTTTGCCAAACTTGGCGGGGATTTAAGAATAGCCGTACCCCGTAAGTACATGCCTGCCCGGAGCCTTGTTAAGGAAGCAGATGAATTTTGCAAGAAATCATGCGCTTCCATAAAAATATATAACTCTCTTGATAAAGCGGTAAAAGGTGCCGATGTTATTTATACCGACGTATGGACTTCTATGGGTAAAGAAAAGGAAAGGGCCTCGCGTAAAAAGGATTTTAAAAAATTTCAAATAAATGATAAAATCTTAAAGCTGGCTAAAAGTAACTGCATTGTCATGCATTGCCTTCCCGCTCACAGAGGAGAGGAAATTACCGATTCGGTTATAGAAGGTAAAAATGCAAAAGTATTCTCGCAGGCTGAAAACCGGCTATACGCAGCTAAAGCTATTTTACTATCTATGGTGGCACAAAAACCAAAAAAGGGTGGCAAAAAGTGAAGAAGAAGGTAGTACTTGCTTATTCCGGCGGCCTGGATACTTCCTGTTGTCTTAAGTGGCTTAAAAGTAAAGGGTTCGACGTTATATGTTTTTCCGCCAACCTGGGCAGTGAGTTTTCCCCTTCATCTATCAAAAATAAGGCTTCAAAGTCCGGGGCTTTAAAAATTTACGTAAAAGACCTGCGGAAGGAATTCGCCGAGGGCTATATTCTGCCGGCCTTAAAAGCAGGTGCTCTTTATGAGGGAAAATATCTTTTAAGTACAGCTCTGGGCAGGCCTTTGATTGCTAAATATCTGGTTGAGACCGCCCGCAGGGAGAAGGCTTTATTTATCGCCCACGGCTGCAGTGCTAAAGGGAATGACCAGGTAAGATTTGAGGCCGCAGCCAGGATACTTGACCCCGGCTTAAAGGTAATAGCTCCTTTGCGGGAGTGGGATTTGACTTCCAGGGATTCAGAGTTAGATTATGCCCGCAAAAATAATATACCCGTTGATGTCAGTAAAGGGAAGATATACAGTAT
>WJKZ01000164.1 GCA_014728785.1 Candidatus Omnitrophota bacterium | reverse complement strand
TCTTCGGAGATGCTCATCAAAGAACAATTCAATACTTTTAGTTGATTTCCCCGGCTCTATAAATTTATGTAATTGTCTCAAAAAGTCAGCCGCAACTTTACCGGCCTTTCTCATGTTGCCTAAATCATCTACCGTCAAGGGTTCGATCATTGAAGTTTAGCCTTAACTTCCTCAAACACCTTATCCTTGTCTTTTCTTCCGTCAACCTTTATCATTTTGTTGTGCTTTTCATAAAAGTTTAAAACCGGCTGACTTTCATTTTTAAAGATTTCCCAGCGTTTCTTTATTACTTCCGGCGTATCGTCTCTTCTCTGTATAAGCTCCCCCCCGCACTCATCGCAGATGTTATCTCTTTTCGGAGGCATGTTCTTCAAGTGGTAATTCTTACCGCAGAACTTACATACTCTGCGCTTGGAAAGCCTGTTAACCATAGCCTCTTCGCCTATCTCCAGGTAAATAAAAGCCTCGATATCGTCTCCGTTTTCCGTCAATATATTCTTTAAGGTTTTGGCCTGGTTTTCGTTTCTGGGATAACCGTCCAAAACAAAGTCACCGTTTTCTATGCTCTTTTTTATAAGCCGCGCTACTATCTCATCCGGTACCAGCAAGCCCTTCTCCATATATTTTTTTGCTTCACTGCCGAGTTTCGTTTCCTTTTTGACATTTTCTCTTAAAATATCCCCTACCGATACGGCTTTAATATTATACTCTTTGCTTAACATAATCGCCTGAGTACCTTTACCCGAACCCGGCGCACCAAAAAGAATCAACTTCATCGGTTTACCTTCTCCCTTTTAGGGTTCCACCTTTGATAAAACCGTCGTAATGCCTGACCAGCAACTGCCCTTCAATCTGCTTCATGGTATCAAGCATTACACCTACCATAATCAAAACCGTTGTGCCGCCAAACAGTGACGCCAGAGCATAAGAAGGAACATTAAATAAATGCATTATAAAATTAGGAAAAATCGCTATTGTACTTATATAGATAGCACCTATAAACACAATCCTTGAAGCTACAAAATCAATATATTGTGCGGTAGGTCTGCCCGGTCTTATGCCGGGAATAAACCCTCCATATCTTTTTAGGTTATTGGATATTTCCAGAGGATTAAAAATCATTGCCGTATAAAAATACATAAAAAACATAATCAAACCTACAAAAATCAGGTTATACCACAATCCACGCTGCTGAATTATGTTCTGAACGAAACTTAAAAATTTTGCACTCTGAGGCAAAAACATTGCGATTGTGGCCGGAAAAGAAATAACGCTGCTGGCAAAAATTATCGCAATAACCCCTGCCATATCAACCTTAATAGGCAGATAAGTGCTTTGCCCCCCGTAAACTCTTCTACCTACAACTCTGCGGCCATACTGTATGGGAATTCGCCGCTGTGCCTGGGTAAAAAGTACTACCGCCATTATTACCAGTACCCATATAGCCAGCAAAGCTATAACCGTAGGAGTGGGGATTTGGCGTTTAGAAGGATCAAAAGGAGAATACAGTATCCATAACTGGTGCAAAGATGAAGGTATCCGGGACATAATACTGGCAGTAATTATAATAGATATTCCATTGCCGATACCTCTTTCCTGTATCTGTTCTCCCAGCCACATTATAAAAATAGTACCGCAGGTAAGAGTTAAAACCGTGAGCAGTGTAAAGCCCAATCCTGGCTCGGGTACAATAACTATTCCCTGGAAATTCGAAGGATTTTCTAACCAGAAAGAAAGAAATAACCCCTGTATGGAACATAACACAAAAGTCAAATATCTTGTGTACTGGTTAATTTTCTCATATCCGCCTTTACCTTCTTTAGCTAATTTTTCCAAAGCCGGGATTACTGCGGTTAAGAGCTGCATTATAATAGATGCAGATATATAGGGCATAACCCCCAAAGCGAATATACTCAGGCGCGTAAGCGCTCCGCCGGTAAAAAGATTAATCATCCCCAGCAAAGTCTGACCTTGAGTTTTGGCTATCTTATCAAAGAACTGGGTTAAAGCAAAAGTGTCTACCCCCGGTGTAGGGATAAAACATCCTGCTCTATAAACTATTAGAAGAGCGAGGGTTATAAATATTTTCCTTCTTAATTCCTCGATTTTGAATATATTAGTTATCGACTTAAACACTCCGCTCTTCCTCCAGCCTCC
>WJKZ01000163.1 GCA_014728785.1 Candidatus Omnitrophota bacterium | reverse complement strand
GACATAGTCTATTGAGTTTTAAAAATACAAATCATATAATACGGTCAAAGTAATCTTTTAAAATCTGCCGATGGTCAAAAGCTATTTTTTCGGGCAGTTTTTGCCTGCTGAAAACAGAAGCTCCGGCTGCATCTGAACCTGGTTCAAGCTTTCCCTCACCTCTTCCTTTAAATACTACCGATACAGTGTGAAAGCGGGGATCTCTTCCCTTTTTAGAATAGACTCTGAACTCTTCGAAATGCACGAAATCCAGACCGGTCTCTTCTTTAACTTCACGAACCACCCCCTCCTCTACGCTTTCCCCGTAATCGAGAAAACCTCCGGGCAAGGCCCATCCGAGAGGAGGATTACTTCTCTTAACCATCACAATACCGTCTTTGTATTCCACTATACCGTCTACCGTGACAAAAGGCCCTGCGGCACTTTTTTCCTTTAAATGGTTCAAATAATCTATTATGTTCTTTTTAAAAATATCAAAGCTTTCCCGGGAATAAAGTACAAAAATTATTTTTTTTAAAGTGGGTTTTTCAACTTCAGCGGCATAACGCAGAACTTCCTGAGCCATTATTTTTGAAGACGCCGAATAGCTGAATCTGCCCACTCCGCAACCCAGGGCGGGAAACGCGATAGAAGAAACTTTGCTTTTCTGAGCACAATCCAGAGAATTCCGGGCAGCCCTGCGTATTATATCTTCATCGGTTTTGAAATCCATCTTCATGGTAGCGGCATGAATAACATAATGCGCCTTAAGCTTGCCGCCGGAGGTAATAACAGCACCGCCCGGGGCAACCGGCCCCCGACTCACAGCTTCCTCTTCTATTATCTTACCTCCCTTCTTTTTGATAGTTCCCGCTACCCCTCCTCCCATAAAAAATTCGTTATTTGCTGCGTTAACTATAGCCTCTGCGTCAACCTCTGTTATGTCGCCCTTTTCTACGATTATCTTTATATCTTTTATTGTCAACATCCTTCTCTCCCTTCTGCCGGATTTTTATAATTCTGGCGGCCTCTTTGCAGGCCTCTTTTTTGTTATTAATTTCTCCTAATGCCTGCTTTTCCTTTAAACAGCTTAAAACTTCCCCTACAAGCGGTCCGGAAGGAATCCCGAACCTGTTCATTATTTCATGTCCGTCTAATAGCGGTTTTTCTTCCTTGCGGTTTAAATCCTTGAAATACAAATCTATGAGCTTAAGCATTATTCTTTCATGACGTTTTCGTTTCTTAAAATCCGTTAAAGGGCCGCGGGTAGCCCTCCAGTCGGAGAAAGAAAGAAGTATAACGCTGATTCCTTCTTCCTGGGTATCACGAAAAAATCTATACACGGCTCTGGAAGAAGGAGCGATCTGATCGGCCAGATAACCGGGACGCAGGTGCCAGAATACCATTTTAACCAGAGCACTGTTTTCTCTGGAAGAAAGCCTTAAGTTTTGAGCTAATTCCTGAGAAAGCCGGGCGCCGATTTTTTCATGAGTATGAAACATGGTCTTATTACCTATCTTCTTCTTAGCCTTAGGTTTACCGGAATCATGAAGAAGGCAGGCTAATTTTAATATCTGGACTCTGCGTCTGTTGCGAGCAAGCATTTCGTTTAAATAAGAGGAAAGTCTTAAAGCATAAGTTTTTTTTCTTTTAAGAAAAAGTTCTAATTTTTTAAGTGTCTCTATGGAGTGGCTCCATACATCCAAATGGTGATATCTGCCCTGTCCCACACCTCTCATATCTTCGGCAAAAGGAATGACTTCATCTATTATCCTGTATTTATCCATAAGCTTTATGGTCTTATAGGAAGAGGCGGAGGACAATATTTTAAATAATTCTTCGTTGACTCTCTCTGTGGATACATTTCTGATTTTCTTCCTGTAACAATGCATCGCCTCAAGGGTAGGCCGGGTTACTTTGAACCCGTATTTTGCCATGAAAGAAAAACCCCTCAGTATCCGTAAGGGGTCAGAGTTAAAATTTTTATCTTGGATTAATCTTACCCTTTTCTTCTTCAAATCCTTTATTCCCCCGAAATAATCCAGAAGCTTTACCCTGGGCCTATCCAGCCTCAAAGCCAGAGAATTTACCGAGAAATCCCGGCACGATAAATCCTGATATATATCTTTTCCTCTTATCCGGCTGAAATCATATTTATAATTTACGCCCTTTTTCTTCTTAATAACGCGGTAGGCTAATTCATCCTCATCAAGAACTATTAATTTTGCACCTATAGTCTGAGAGAATTTTTTAGCCAGAACATAAACATCTCCGTCAATGCAAAAATCAAAGTCAGTCAGTTCCTTCTTGAGTTTAAGCTCCGCATCCCGCAGAAATCCTCCCACCAGCCAGATTTTGCAGCCATTTCTTCCGGCTAAACTTTTTATGGAAGCTAAATAAGGTATTTTTTTTAAATACAAGGAAAGGCTCATGGAAAGATTCTATTCCTTATAAGAGAAGTTTCAAAAGATTAAAGGTCTTCTATGTTCAATGAAAGCTTTTCAAAGACAACTTCTTCTATAAAAATAGGCGTATTAAATCTCACGGCCAGAGCAATGCTGTCCGAAGGCCGTGCGTCTACGATATGGCTTCCTGACTCCTGCCCTTGAAGATATAATTTTGCATGGAAGGTACCGTTCAGCAAATTATCGATTATAACTTTATTTAAGTTTACCCGGAGTTCTTTTAAAACAGAACAGAATAAATCGTGGGTAAGAGGCCGGGGAGGAGAAAAGCCGCTCAATTTCAATTTTATCGCCACAACCTCATTCATTCCTATAACTATAGGTACAATCCTTGTACCTTCTTTTTCTTTAAGTACGATAACCTGTTCTTTTTTTTCGTCGTCGATTACAATCTTGGAAAGTTCCACTTCCTGCATAAATACCCCGTCTTTAAAAGCCCTGATTTATTTTATCCTTTTGCTCAACACCTCTCTGAGCTCCCGCATAAACTGGTTTATATCCTTAAACTGACGGTAAACTGAGGCAAATCTCACATAAGCCACGTCATCCAGGTTCGATAATTTCTCCATTACAACTTCTCCTATATGATGTGATTCTATCTCCTGTTCGAACTTTTTCTGCAGTTCAACTTCCACTTCATTAGCTATATTCTCCAGTTTCTCTACGCTGATTGACCTTTTCTCGCTCGCCTTTAAAAGGCCGCTTAATATTTTTTGATGGTTGAACGGTTCCCTTCTCCCGTCTTTTTTTATAACCATTAAAGGGGTTTTCTCGACATATTCATAAGTAGTAAAACGTTTTCCGCAGTCAATACACTCTCTTCTCCTCCTTATAGCCGTACCTTCTAAAGTTTCTCTTGAATCTATAACCTTGTCTTCATTGTTCCCGCAAAAAGGACATTTCATTTAACAATCTCCTTTTCTAAATCTTTTTTTTGATTCTTCTTACCCCTATTTTAGCCTCTTTTAAAAAATCCAAAGCCATTTTGTCGGGATAAGAATCCGCTATAATTACTTCCTTTATGCCCGCATTTACAATCATTTTAGCACAAATAATACAAGGTGCATTAGTTATATATAACACACTGTCTCTTACCGAAATTCCATGGCGTGCTGCCTGCAATAAAACATTTTGCTCGGCGTGCAGACCTCTGCAAATCTCATGCCGCTCTCCGGAAGGTACCCCTAACTCAAGCCTCAGACAACCTGTTACTTCACAATGCCTGATACCCATGGGAGCTCCATTATAACCGGTGGCCAAAATCTGCCTGTCTTTAACCAGAACGGCTCCTACTTTTCTTCTCAGGCAAGTTGCTCTCTCACAGACTAAATAAGCAACCTTCATGAAATAGATATCCCAGGAAGGTCTGCCTCCGGTATGTACAGGTTTGTTTTCGGAAAGACTCATGGGTTTTCGCGCATATTTTTATAGAGCGGAAATTCATCCGCCAATTTCAGAACTTTGCCTTTCAGTTCAAGTATTTTCTCTTCGCTTTTTTCTGAGTTAAAGGCCTCGTCCATAAAATCCGCTATCATGCTCATCTCTTTCTCTTTCATTCCCCGGGTGGTAACGGCGGGAGTCCCTATCCGGATTCCGCTGGTAACCATTGCCGGCTGAGGATCAAAAGGTATGAGGTTTTTATTAACCGTTATATTAATCCGGCCTAAAATATCACTGGCATCCTTGCCGGTTATGCCCTTCCTTCTTAAATCGACTAAAAAAAGGTGAGAGTCTGTACCTCCGCTGATAATACGATAATCTTTTTTCTCTAATTCCTGAGCAAAAAATTTGGCGTTGGCTAATACCTGCTTTTGGTATTCTTTAAACTCCGGGGTTAAAGCTAACCCAAAAGCGACTGCCTTAGCGGCTATGACGTGCATCAACGGCCCGCCCTGGGTACCGGGAAAAACATTGGTGTTTATTTTTTTAGCGAATTCCTTTTTAGCCAGAATAAAACCCCCTCGTGGACCCCTTAAGGTCTTGTGAGTAGTAGAGGTAACAAAATCCGCATACTGGCAAGGATTGGGAAATACCCCCGCAGCAACCAAGCCTGCAAAATGAGCCATATCAACCAGAAGATAAGCTCCGACCTTATCGGCAATATTTCGGAAAGCTTTAAAATCTATTGTCCGGGGGTAAGCGCTTCCGCCGGCTATAATCATATTCGGTTTATGTTTTCTGGCCAGTTCTTCTATGTCGGCGTAATCAAGACACTCTGTTTCTCTATTTACTTTATAGGGAATAATATTGTAGAACTTTCCGCTAAAGTTTAAGGGGTGACCGTGAGAAAGATGTCCCCCACAGGCTAAATCCATAGCCAAGATAGTGTCTTTTTCCTTTAATACCGCCATCATTACCGCTATGTTGGCCTGAGTGCCGGAATGTGGCTGGACATTTGCGTACTCAGCATTAAATAATTTTTTAACCCTTTGGCGGGCCAGCTCCTCTGCTTCATCGACATATTCGCAGCCTCCGTACCAGCGCACCCCCGGATACCCTTCGGCATATTTGTTTGTTAAAGCCGAGCCCTGGGCCTCCATAACGGCTAAAGGTGCAAAATTTTCACTGGCAATCAGCTCAAGATGCTCATGCTGCCTCTTTATCTCATTAGAAATGCTCTGGTAAATTTCTTTATCTACTTCTTTCAAATGCTCAAGCATAGTACCTCCCGATAAAATAAAATTTTGCCGTAACAGGCGCGGCAAAAGCTACAATTAAATAGATTCCTTATCTTCTATGTCTCTTATTTTTTTTATCCGCCTTAAGTGCCTTCCTCCTTCAAACTCTTCTTTAAGCCAGCGCGATACTATTCTTTTTGCATAATCCGCCTTAAAAAGATGAGAAGGCAAAACCAGTACATTACTGTTATTGTGCCGGCGGGTAAATACAGCGCTCTTTAAACTGTAAACCAGCGCTGCTCTTACGCCCCTGACTTTATTGGCAGCTATACAGCTGCCTATACCGGTATAACATATTATTACGGCCCTATCGCATTCTTTATTCCTTACAGCAGAAGCTGCCAGGTAAGTATAATCGGGGTAATCGCAAGGGTCCTTGGAAAAGGTACCGAAATCTATAACCTTATGGTTTTTCTCCTCCAGGTAATTGATTAAACTGTGTTTTAAATTAAACCCCCTGTGATCCGAAGCTAATCCTATCCTCACCTTTCCCCCTTTAGTTTTAAAGCCATTCTACTAATTCCGATACGCCGCTTTTAATCATATTATACACCCGCCGGTAATAATCTAATTCTTTGCCTATCGGATCCGGTATATCTTTCTCTAAATCCGGCGGAAGAAATTTTTTAAGACAGAAGACTCTTCCCTCGGCAGTTGGCTCTGAACGCAGAATATATTCGCTTTGAAAATCTTCCATAGTAATTATAAAATCCGAAGATAGAATATCGAAATTATTCAGCCGGCTAGACCTGAAAGAACGGGCGTCTATGCCTTCTTTATCCAATATTTCCAATATCTCCGGCGCCGGTTCTGCGCCCTCCAGAGCAGAAAGCCCCGCAGATACCACTTCATATCTGTCTTTGAGGTAAGCTTCATCTTCAGAGATGTATTTCTTCAAAAGAAATTCTGCAAGAGGGGAACGGCAGCTGTTTCCGGTACAGACAAAAATAATACGTTTCTTTACAAAAACATCTACTACATCCCTCTGGCTGACCACTCCTTCTCTTAAAATTTTAAAAGGACTTGCAGTCAAATCAATAATAGTAGAAGATTTGGCATAACCACAGCGGCCGCTGTCGACAACCAAATCAACCGCTTCTTTGACCTCGGTTTCTATCTCGTCAACTCCTGCCGCATCTTCGGCGCCGCTTAAATTAGCCGAAGGCAAATAAAGAGGTCGCGCGAGTTCTTTTAAAATCTGCCTGGTTACTTCATGGGAAGGAACTCTTACTCCTATATTTTCATATTTTTTATCGTAATATATTATCGTAAGCGGGCCGGGACAAAAATTTTCTATTAGCCGGTAACCAAAGGGACTAAGGGGTGCAAAATATTTATAAACCGCGTCTTCTATGCCGGCTAAAGCCAGACTGAAAGGTTTATTTCGGGGCCTTTTCTTGATAGCATAAAGCTTCTCTTCAACTTTTTTATTTCCGGCTAAGCCGGCTATACCGTAAACTGTCTCGGTAGGGACAATAACGGTTCCTTCTCTCTCTAAAGTTTCGGCTGCCCGCTTTACCAGGGAGAAATCTACTGCCTTGGGGTCAATATAAACACTTTCCATTCTCTCTTATAAAAATTCAGGTACGGAATTTCACCAAAGACCGGCTATTTGAAAGTCCCCTTTACCTCTTTAAGCACGGAAGAATATCTCTTCTCTTTAAGAGCCATAATTTCCAGAAAAAATATAACGGCATTGATGAAAGCACTTTTACCCACGCCGGTTGAAGCCAGACCCAATCCTTTGGGAACGCCGACAATCGACAACAATGCGTCTATACCGCCGGGGAATCCTCCCTCAAGGGCCACTCCTATCACCGGGATATCAACATAAGAAGCAACAAATCCCGGAAGAGCAGCTGCCATCCCCGCGCAGGCTATGACGGCTTTGAAGTTTTTTTTCTCGATTTCTTTACAGAACCTTCTCAATTTATCGGGATTCCGATGAGCCGAGATTACCTTAAGCTCATACTGAATATTAAATTTTTCCAGAATCTCAATGCCTGCCTGTATTTTTCCAATGTCATTTTTACTGCCTACAACCACCGCTAAATCTGTCATATCCCCTCCTTTAAGCCTTTTTTGACTCTATTGTACTCTTTAACCGGAATATTTCAACATGCCTCCGGGAAAGCTTCTTAAAAATCTTTCAGCCCCCGCGGGTAAACGGTTGAAAAATATCTATTTTTTACCTATATCTTCTCTGTAAAACATGCCTTCAAAACTTATCTTCTCTATTGTTTCGTAAACTTTGCTCCTCGCTTTTTCTAAATTTTCTCCCATACCCACTACATTCAGCACTCTCCCCCCGCAGGTAACCAAAGTATTTCCTGAGTCTGCGGAAATTCCCTTGGTGCCGGCATGAAAAACAAAAACATCATCACTTTTTGATTCAGGCACCTCAATCGGTTTACCTTTTTCATAACTACCCGGATATCCTCCCGAAGCCAGTACCACACAAAGACAAAATCTTTCGTCCCAGTTGAGTGAAATTTCAGACAAGCGTCCTTTAACCGCCTTTTCCATAATTTCGAGCAGGTCGCTGTTCAGCTTAGGCAGTATAGCCTGGATTTCAGGGTCACCAAAGCGAACATTGAATTCCAGCACATAGGGTTCATCTCCTTTAAGCATAAGCCCTCCGTAAAGGATACCTTTATACCTCTTGCCTTCGGAGGCTAAACCTTTAATGAGAGGAGAGAAAATTCGGGAAATTAAGGTAGCGGTTAAATCTTCTCTGACGGGACAAAAAGCGCCCATTCCTCCCGTATTAGGTCCCTTATCTCCGTTAAAAGCTCTCTTGTGATCACGTGAGGGGACTAAAGGCAATATGGTCTCTCCGTCGGTAAAAACCAGCATGGAAAGCTCATCCCCCTCCAGAAACTCCTCTATTATTACACGCCTGCCGGCATCCCCGAACTTTTTATCCACCATTATAAGTTTTATTGCCTCTTCTGCTTCAGCCGGGGTCTGACATACAACAACCCCTTTCCCCGCAGCCAGGCCGTCGGCTTTAACTACCAGGGGAAAATCTTTACTTTTTGCATACTTTTGAGCTGAAGAAGGATCGTCAAAAACCTTAAAATCGGCAGTGGGGATATTGTATTTACGCATTACTTCCTTGGCAAACACCTTACTGCCTTCCAGCATCGCTAAATCCTTAACCGGACCGAAGACCGCCAAGCCCTTCTCTCTGAACTTATCCACTACACCGGCTACCAGAGGAGCTTCCGGACCTACCACCGTCAGGTCAATAGCGTTTTTGGCGGCAAAGTCAGCCAGAGCTTCTATATCGTCCGCCGGAATATCGAGGTTTTCTCCTACCTGATGCGTACCTCCGTTACCGGGGGCGCAATATAATTTACTCAATAAAAGAGAGTGGGAAATTTTCCAGGCCAGGCAATGCTCCCGGCCGCCCGAGCCTATAACCAGTACTTTCACTTTCTCCTCCTCATATCAATTAAGATCTCTTTTTGATTAAAACAATATGCCCTTACAATACCGCCTCTTCTAAACCGGCGTTCAGCGCCGCCAAAATATTTCAGACGAATTTAATCTGTTGATCGCTTTTTACCACTTCTCCGATAAAATATACTTTCATCTTTCTCTTAAGATAGTTAAATATTTTTTCTGCGTATCTTTTATCAGCCACCACTACCATCCCTATCCCCATATTAAACACCGAATACATTTCTTTTTCCGATATTTTTCCTTTTTCCTGTATAAACCTGAAGATATCCGGCACTCTCCAGGAATCTTTGTTTACCGATATTCCGTATCCCGGAGGTAATATTTTTGTCACTTTATTATAAAACGAACCTCCTGTTACGTGAGCTATGCCTTTTACTTTATTATACATACCCTTTTTTGAGAGGTAATCCAGCAAAGAAAGCAAATATTTCACATATATTCTGGTAGGGGCCAATATCCGGGAAGAGTTTTTCTTTATCTGGTAAGGGCTCAGCGCCTTCCTTACCAGGGAAAAACCGTTTGAGTGCAGCCCCGCTGACTCAAGCCCCAATAACACATCTCCTCTCTTTATATTTTTTCCGTTTATTATTTTTTTCTTTCCGGTTATCCCCACACAAAAACCTGCCAGGTCATATTCTCCCCTTTTATACATCCCCGGCATCTCGGCGGTCTCTCCCCCCAAAAGTAGACATCCGGAAGCATCCAGGCCTTTTTTGATGCCGCTTACAACCCTTGTTAAGACTTGCGGGTCCAGCTTTCCGCAGGCTATATAATCAAGAAAAAAAAGCGGTGCTCCCCCCAGGCATACTATATCGTTGACATTCATAGCTACCAGGTCGATTCCTACAGTATCATGGATATTAAGTTCCTGAGCTATCTTGAGCTTCGTGCCGACACCGTCGGTGGAAGAAACCAGTACCGGTTCCTTGTATTTCCTTTTAAACCTTCGGAGTTCAAAGACAGAGCCGAAAGCCGAAATACCCGCGGTAGCAGGCTTCATCATCATACCTTTTATATTTTTTATGAGGATATCGGCTTTTCGGGTATCAACTCCGGCTTTTTTATAAGTGGTTTTTCTCATATCTTCCTTTTTTTATCTCCTTTTACATAATACTACTTACAGAAACAATAAAATAAAAAGATTATTTTTTAAAATACGCTACTGCGTTTTTAAAAAAAGTGATACCCTGAGGAAGTAATAAATCATTGCACCAGAAAGGAGAATGGTGTTTAAAAATAAACCTTTCGGGATGAGGCATAAGGCCCAATATCCTGCCGGTTTTATCTGTTATGCCGGCTATGTTATTTAAAGAACCGTTGGGATTAAAAGGATAACCGGCTATCCGGCCGTTTTTATCTACGTACCGCAAAGCCACCTTTGTGCTTTCCTCGATCCTCTCCAGTACATCTCCGCCGGCATAGAATTTACCTTCACCGTGAGCAACGGGCAGAGAAACTATCTCAGGCATACTTTTTAGCCATACACTTTCAGAACATACCTTTAAATAAACCCACCTGTCTTCAAACCTGTTAGAATCATTAAGGGTGAGGGTGAACTTTTGCTTAAAGTCCATGTCGGGTAATATCCCTGTCTTGGCCAAAATCTGAAAACCGTTACATATGCCTATCACCAGCGCCCCTCTGTTTACGGCATTTAAAATCTCATCTTTGAACCAGAGGGATAACTCAAGAGAAAATATCTTCCCTGCTCCCAGGTCATCACCGTAGCTAAACCCGCCGGGTATGCATATTATCTGGTAACGGCTTAAATCACCGTTGTGACGGAGATAATTTATATGATGCATATCGGTAGCCGCCCCGGCCATATTCAAGGCAAAAACACTCTCTTTGTCACAATTCGTACCTGCTGTGCGGATAACTAAAGCTTTGGGTTTCATTGCTTACAATTCCCCTTATCTGAATTCGCTGAAAGCAGAGAGCCAGGCTTTTTTTAATACCCCTACGCTCTCTTTAACGATTTCTTTATTATGCCTGTTAAATATGCTGACATTTTCTTCTTCGGCGACACAGCCTATTAACCCCAGGGGAAGACCGTGCATTGCTTTCTCGAATTCTTCCTTATTCTTCTTCTCTACTTCTACCAGAAAACGGGTGGGAGACTCGGAAAAAAGGATTTCCCCCTCAAGCATGTCTTCTGTTAGAGGAACTTCGCTTAAGAAAACAGAAGCTCCCAGTCCTGAACCTATACACATCTCCGCAAGAGAAACCCCCAGCCCTCCCTCGGATAAATCATGGCAGGATTCCACCAGCCCTCTGTTTATCGTCCTGCTGAGCTCTATAAAAATACTTTTAGCCGAGCTTTTATCCACTCTGGGAACCATTCCCTCCTCAAAACCCAGATACCGGAAATATTCTGAAGCCCCCAGATGGGCTGCGGTAGAACCAACAAGATATATTAAGTTAGCCGGTTGTTTAAAACTGGCAGTTAAGGTCTTCTGCCAGTCATCAATCACTGAAAAGGCAGAAATCAATAATGTCCCCGGAACGGAGATATGCTTTCCGCCTACCATATATTCGTTATATAAGCTGTCTTTACCCGAAATAAAAGGCACTCCGAAATAGACGGCAAAATCATAACAGGCTTTAGCGGCTCTCACCAACCCTCCCAGTGTCCGGGGCTCCAAAGGAGAACCCCAGCTGAAGTTATCAAGCATGTAGGTATTCTTTAGATCGCCTCCCACGCAAACCAGATTACGTAAAGCCTCGTCTATAGCCAATGCCGACATCCAGTAAGGATCAATATCAGAATAAAAAGGGTTAATCCCCATTCCCACCGCTACACATTTATCGCTGGAAAGCTTGGGCCTTATAACTGCAGAATCATTTACAGCTACATTCTCAATGCCTGAAATTGATTTAACTACCGAACCTCCCTGCACCTCATGGTCATATTCTCTCAAAATCCAGTCTTTACAGGCTATGTTGGGCCTTTTAAGCAAAGCCGTTAAATCCCGGCCGTAATTATCTTTCTCCCGCAATCTATTTAGCTTTTCTTCCCTTACAACCCAGCAAGCTTCTCTTTCTTCCCGGGGTAGATTTTCAAAAATAAAATCCATGTCGAGCTCGCAAACACAATGGTTCTTGTAATTCAATATCAATTTACGGTCATCTTCCACTCTACCCACTACTGTTAAATCCACCCCCTCTTCTTCAAATATTTTTTTCAGTTTGTCTAAATTATTCTCTCCGGCAAAAAAGACCATGCGTTCCTGAGATTCAGATATCCATATCTCGGTGTAGCTTAAGCCTTTGTATTTAAGAGGAACTTTTTCTAAATCAACGACTGCTCCCCGCTCACTGGCTAATTCTGTAATCGCACTGGAAATGCCTCCTGCGCCGCAATCGGTTATGGCAGTAAATAAATTTTCGTCCCTTGCCCGTATTATCGCCTCAGTCAGCTTTTTTTCCTCAATGGCATTTCCTATCTGGACCGCGCTTGTTAAACCCACTGTGTGTTCATCGAGCTCGCGGGAAGAAAAAGTAGCGCCGTGTATTCCGTCTCTGCCTGTCTTTGCGCCGCACAAAATAATCAAATCTCCGGCTTCTGCCTTCTTAAAAGATTTTTCTCTGGGCATTATCCCTAAAGTACCGCAATAAACCAGGGGATTGCCTAAAAACCTTTTATCAAAAAGAACGGCACCGGCAACGGTAGGTATACCCATCCTGTTCCCGTAATCTCTCACCCCTCTCACCACTCCCCTTATTATCCTTC
>WJKZ01000162.1 GCA_014728785.1 Candidatus Omnitrophota bacterium | reverse complement strand
GGGTAAAGTTTTTATTCATGGTGAACTCTGGTCGGCCCGGAGTCAGGATGAGATACAAAAAGGCGAAGAAGTAGAGGTTGTAGATATTAAGGGTCTGGTTTTGATTGTTAAAAGAAAAAACGCTTGATTGTCTGCGGTTTTAATAAAAATTATGTAGAAATATTTTAAAAGGAGGTATTATGATTTGGGTTATCGGTTTAATATTACTCTACATTTTAAGTTGTATAAGAATAATAAAAGAGTATGAGAGAGCTGTGATTTTCAGGCTGGGGAGAGTTTTGAAAGAACCCAAAGGGCCGGGAATTTTTTTCATAGTAAGACCTCTGGATAAGCTGGTTAAAGTTAGCCTGCGCACCATTACTCTCGATGTGCCGCCTCAGGATATTATCACCAACGATAATGTATCGGTTAAGGTGAATGCTGTGATTTATTACCGGGTAATTGACCCGATAAAGGCAATAACCGAAATAGAAAATTTTGATTTTGCTACATCTCAGATTTCTCAAACTACCTTAAGAAGCATAGTAGGTGAAGTGACGCTGGATGACCTTCTATCGAAGCGTGATAAAATAAATTCTTCACTACAGGAGATAATAGACAAGCAGACTGATCCCTGGGGAATTAAGGTATCGATAGTCGAGGTAAAACATGTTGATTTACCTTCAGAGATGCAGAGGGCTATGGCCCGTCAGGCTGAAGCTGAGCGCGAAAGGAGGGCGAAAATAATAGCAGCGGAAGGTGAATTTCAGGCGGCCGACAAACTCAAACAGGCAGCAGCTACCATAGCCGACCACCCTATGGCGTTACAGATGAGGTATCTGCAGACTCTGGTAGAGTTATCTTCGGAGAAGTCATCGACCATAGTTTTTCCCTTACCTATAGAGATACTTAAGGGATTTGTGAAAGAAAAGTAAGGCAAAATAGAGATTAAGAACCAACGACCAGGGAGGGGGTTTTGGATTGAAGTAAATTTTTATCTTGACTCCGGGGTCCGTAGATAATACAATTCAATAAAGCATTTTAGGAAGGTTTTCGTTAATGGTCCGAACAATCCCCCCAATAGCAAGATTTTTATAAAGCAAGCTTTTAAGGATAAGCTTGCTTTTTTTATGCCATTATGCCTAAATTTTAAGCATATATATTAAGAGAAAATGAAGATTAACAAAGGAGGGTTATGCCGAAACGGGAAGATATCCGGAAAATATTGATTATAGGCTCGGGTCCGATTATAATCGGGCAGGCCTGTGAATTTGATTATTCAGGAACTCAGGCCTGTAAGGCTTTACGGGAAGAAGGCTATGAAATAGTTCTTGCCAATTCCAATCCGGCGACTATTATGACAGACCCCGGAATGGCCGACAAAACATACATTGAACCGTTGACTCCCGAAAGTCTGGAGAAGATTATTGCCAGGGAGCGTCCGGACGGATTATTGCCTAATCTGGGCGGACAGACCGGCCTTAATTTATCTTCCGCACTCTACAAAAAAGGTATATTGGATAAATATAACGTAAAAATTATAGGTGTTCAAGCAGATGCTATTGAACGCGGCGAGGATAGACTCGCTTTCAAAGAAACTATGAATGATTTGGGTCTATCTTTACCGCGCTCGGAAATCGCCCGGTCGGTCGAGGAGGCTGAGGCGATTGCCGAAAGGTTGAAGTATCCGGTAATAGTCCGTCCGGCCTATACGCTTGGCGGTACCGGAGGCGGAATTGTTTACAACCGGGAAGAGTTGGGTGTCATTGCTGCCCGCGGGTTATCTTTAAGCCTTATTAATCAGGTATTGATTGAGGAGTCGGTTTTAGGGTGGGAAGAGCTTGAACTGGAAGTCGTGCGGGATGAAAAAAACCAGAAGATTACAGTCTGCTTTATTGAAAACGTAGATGCTATGGGTGTCCATACCGGCGACAGTTTTTGCGTGGCGCCGATGCTTACCGTCCCGGATAAGCTGCAAAAATTGATGCAGGACTATTCTTACCGGATAGTGGACGCAATTGGAGTTATCGGAGGAACCAATATCCAGTTCGCTCACAATTTAGAAGATGACCGCCTGGTAGTTATAGAGATCAATCCCCGTACTTCACGCTCATCGGCCCTTGCCTCGAAAGCCACAGGTTTCCCTATTGCCAGAATTTCTACCAAACTTGCCGCAGGACTTAGCCTTGATGAGATACCTTACTGGAAGGAAGGTAGTTTAGAAAAATATGTACCCAGTGGAGATTATGTGGTGGTTAAATTTGCCCGCTGGGCGTTTGAGAAGTTTCCTCAGGCAAAGGATATGCTGGGTACCCAGATGAGGGCTGTAGGGGAGGTAATGAGTATAGGTAAGACTTTTAAAGAAGGTTTGCAGAAAGCTATCCGTTCGCTTGAAATCAAGCGCTACGGCCTGGGATTTGCCAAGAATTTCTCTACTCTTACGATTGATGAGTTGCGCAACCGCCTTAAGTTTCCTACGAGCGAGAGGGTATTTCTTATGTACGAGGCTTTGCGCAAAGGCATAGAGGTTGAAGAATTATATCAGCTCACTCATCTCGGCCGCTGGTTCATCCAGCATATTAAAGAGTTAGTAGACTTTGAAGAAAGAATTCTTAAATTCTCCTGGCAGGATTTGAGTGATGAGCTCTTGGTAGAGGCAAAACGTCTGGGCTTTTCCGATAAGTATTTAGCTTTACTGTTGGGGGTAAAGGAGGCTGAAGTACGTCTCCGCCGGTCGGAATTGATGGGGAATGCCCGGTTTGAAGCAGTGCCGGTAAGCGGAGCCGAAAACGCAGCTTATTACTACTCTACTTATAGCGAAGGGAAAGATGAG
>WJKZ01000161.1 GCA_014728785.1 Candidatus Omnitrophota bacterium | reverse complement strand
GCAATATAGAGGATAAAATAGTATACCTCCATCCCTACTTTTTTACGCTTTCCGAAAAACAACAGATGTTTATTGTCTACCATGAACTAATCAGTCACATTACGAATAAAATTTATGATGAAGATGAAGCGATGCGTGATACCAAAGCGCTGTCGGTTATGATTGGCTGGGCTTTAATCGATGAGGAAATAAAAGCTTCCGACCCCACGGTGGAAGAAAAAACCGGAGCGGTCGTATTTACTTCCCGGTTTTATCACGCCTTAAGCCGCACGGTATGGTGTGAGGGCGGAATTTTCGAGCAGATTAAACAGGGTGAAATCAATCCCTTTGCAGCTGTGGATTTAATGGAACAGGAAGAAGAAAATGATACAGTTCAGCTCCAAGAAGTTGAACGTCAAATCAAGCTCGGCTACCTCCCGCTTACCGCTAATCCTCTTACCTGGGGGCATATTCTGATTGCGTTTATGCATTTACTATATAACGGTTATGACACAGTAGTGTTACGCGGTCAGGGCGAGATAGGATATAAGGAGGTAGCTGAACGTGATTATGCTCCTGTTGATATCCGTCATGAAACCTTAAGAGCGGTTGTCGAAAAATTCTACCCGCTCATCCGCTACACCGATTTAGGTGTTGATAATGACCTTGAAGGTGCCGAGCAGATAGCGGATTTGTTTAATCTGAAAAACAATCCGAGGCGTAGAATGCATGTTTTTCATATACTGGGAGTTGAAACAGTTAAGCGGTCGACTAAATATATACGGATGACCCATCGTGCGATTGCCGAAGCAGCAGATAAGTTCGGGATTAATCCCAACCATGAACGAACGCTTGCTTTTAACCAGAGAGGAGAGGACCTGCCGCTTGAAAAACTCCGTGGAATAGACGGTCAAGTAGCAGAAGAATTAAACAGGCCACAGATTAATATTTCTTTGCTGGAAGACCCCGATGTAGATTTACAGGTTGCCTCTACTTCCTACCGTATGATTCATGATACTGCGCTTGTTCCGGTCATTGTCCATGAGCTTGCGGTAGACAATGGTCTCTATAATCATCCGCCCAGAATTTCAAGAAACGTAAACTTCTACCGGCGCCTGCTCCAGGTTAGCCTTACTATAAACCTGGTTTTATTTGTGGCATGGGCAGGTTCCTTGTTCGGAATTATTATACCCAATTACACTTATAATAGCCCGTCTTTTTATTTTATTCTCTGGCTTGTTGCCGGAGCGGTTGTGTTGACGGCCCGCTATTTAAATAAAAAAATCCAAGCTACCGCAGCGATAGATAAGGATGAACATGTACGCAAGCAATTACAGCCGGTCTCGCAGAGTATCGCAGAGCGTATAGCTAAAGAAGCCAGGGCCGGCAAGAAAGTTATTTTTGTATCCATAGATGGAGGTTCAGGCACCGGTAAGACCTCAATCGCTAACTATATTATTGATGAGGCCAGGAAGCTTTCTGATCTCTCCGGTTATGACTTTCTGAATGTTGGCCTGGACCTTTTCCTTCGGGAGCGAAGCTGGCGTATAGCCATGCAGAAACTCATTGCCGGTCAGCCGCTTTCAGAGCAGGAGACGGAGCTGTCAGTGAACGGAGTTAGCATAAGAGAATTATCTTCCCGAATAGTTTCTGGCCAGGAATATCTTGATGAGGAGACATTTTTTGACCAGGAGAGGATTCTGGAACTTATCAGGGAAATCATAAGATTCCGAGACGATCCTGATGCTGAAGAGAAGGTTTTAGTTTTAGAAGATGTATATATACGTAGAGAAAAAAGGCGCGGGGAGGAAGAACTCCAACTTAGTAAACCCATGGTGGTAGTTATTGACGGCAAATATGCTAACCGCGAAGAACTGGTTTCTTATTATGATTTAGCATTTCGCCTGAAAGACCATCCAGACCGTGCAATGATTAAGTTTGAGAAACGAACCCGTGGTCTTTATCCGCAGGATGCAAATATTTCGATGTATTTTTATCACTTAGGGTTAGTCCCGAGTTATGAAGAGTATGCCGCCAGGACAGCCGGCAGTGTAGATGGTGTCATTGATATAACTAATGGCGGTTCCTGGCGGGTAGATTTTTCTGCTAACGGACGGTATCCGAGGAGTGTACGGGTCGCCGATTCCGCCCGTCCTTTGCCGGAGGAACCTATACCCAGCCGCAGCCGGACCAAGAAGGCGGTAGAAACAGCGGGATGGGATAATTTAGATATTGTAGGTCCTGAATCGGAAGAAATGAAGATGGCTTTGAGTTATTTAAGGAAGGTTAATCCCCACATGGCTGAATATTTGAAATATATTGCCAGAGAAGGGTTGGTAAGAGCCGGACCGGTAGAAGGGTTTTTAGCAACAGTTTATGGAGAAGAGGCTATAGTTTTAAGTACGGCTTATCAGGAATATGATACAACATTGGAACGGGCAGCCAGTCTGGTTCATGAAATCGGGGCGGTGAGTGAATTTAATTTATGCCATGTTCGTAATTCAGTACGGGAGAAAGAATTTAGAGGGTGGGTAAACTTACGGGCAGTTTTTATAAGAAAGTGCGAGAGGCAGCAAGTTTTAGAGCAGCAAGGATTAGACGTTCAGGTGGTAAGGCGGCTTACCGGCGAGAGCTACCGGCATTGCAGTGAGTTTGATTTTCTGCGGGCAATCCTGGTTTCTTTAGGCATACAGGATTGCATTGAAGTTGGATTAGACCGGAAAGATTTAGCTGTGTTCAGTTCATCTGATAGTGTAAAAGAAATTCCCGGGCAGGTAAAGTCCGGAGACGGATGTGCGGTTGCTTTTAGCGGTGATTTGTCACCGGAGATACTCGTGCGTTTACAAAATTCTTTCAGGATTATAGGATACCGGGGGTTTGTCGGTGATTCTTACATTGACCTTCGCAATAAGCAGGCTGAGATAACAGGAATATTCCTACCCCTGGAGCAGGCTTTAAAGGATGGAGAACAGCATTCGGACGTATATGTATTTGTATTCAGTCCGGAAGGTAAAGTTTTAATGCAGACCCGCTCAGAAGCCAAGAAGGTATATCCCTTAAAACGTGAAGCTTCAGCCAGTGGTCACGTGCGGGCCGGGCAGAGTACCGATGAAGCCGCTCTTTCGATTATGCATAAAGAATTAGGAGTGAAAGCCAAAGCCGACAATCTCATTCTAATGGGGGCTGAGAATCGGTTAATTCGTGAGGCTGACTTTTCTGAAGTAGAAGTACATGAACGCGGTTTCATTACGGTTTATGTTTATATTTTGGGCGAAACCGACCGGATAATGTTTGATCCCCATGAAGTTGATGGGGTAGAGTTTACGGCTTTAGAAGATGAGCTGGAAAATTTAAGACGGCATCCCGAAGAATATGCCGGAATAAGACAGGTTCTCGAAGATAGATCTTTAGTTCGCGACCTTATTCAGGTATCAAAAGAAATACATGATTACCGGTTAGCTGTTATCGGAAAAACCAAGACCACAGAAATAGTCTTTCGATTAATTAACCGTTTTTCTGCCGATAGAGTTAAGACTGTAGCTTATGTTACACCGGAAGCAACCCCCTTTAAGAAAACCGGCGGGTTAGGTGATGTTTCCGGCGAGTTACCTCAAACAGTCAATGCCCTGGGTGTAGAACAGTACCTATTTACGGTAGGTTACGACGATATTATAGCCGAAGGAGACAAAGAAGATACTGGTTTGGCCTTTAATATGACAATAAACCAGGAGGAAATTAAAGTTAAAATCTGGCACAAGGCTTATAAAAATGTAGATTACTTTTTCTTATCTACGGATTCGGGGTACAGCCGGGTTCCATATGAAGGGGACCAGCTGCACTTAGCTATATTTTTATCTGAAGGGACATTGCGGGCAATTGAATTATTAGTCGGGGCAGGGATAGTGGTTAATCCTCAGGTAATCCATGCTAACGATTGGCAGGCAGGTCTTATACCCTTATATATAAAGGTAAAATATAACGAACACCCGCTGTTTAAACGGACGGCCACAGTATTCAGTTTACATAATCAGAAATACCGGGCCGACTGGATACCCAGCGATAGATATCCGGAATTGGGGATATCAGGAGAGCACTGGTGGGGAATAGTTCAGCCTGAGAGCAGTCATCATTTCAGCATTGTCCGGGCAGCTATTTTCCATTGTGATAAATGGAATACAGTATCAAAGACCAACAGAGATGAGTTGATGACACCGGAATATGGTGAAGGTTTAGTTGATGATTTCCGCGATAGGTCGGCAGATGGAGTCGGTATAATAAACGGAGTTGATTATGAGAAGTGGAGTCCGATTCCTCCTCAGGACCGGCCCATAGAAAAAGCCAGGTTACAGTCAAATTTAGGATTAACAGTTGATCAGGAAATAATGCTTATTGGTATGGTTTCCCGGATTGCCGAACAGAAGAATGTTCAGATGGTTATAAGGGTTATTAAAGAATTAGTTCTTCTTAGCGAAGGGAAAATCCAGTTCGTCTTTTTAGGCAAAGGTAATCCGGATGATCCTTACAGCCATCAAACAGTTGAGTTGATGGAAGAAATGGCTGCCGATGCTCAGCTAAAAGACAAGGTAAGGTTTATTCACGAATATACAACCAAATTGCAGCGGTTAGTATTCGGAGGTATAGATTTATTTCTGTATCCTTCAGTCTATGAACCATGTGGTACCAAGCCGATAGTGGCTTTAATTAACGGTGTACCTTGTGTAGTAAGAAAAACCGGCGGGTTAGCCGATAATGTAGAAGAGTTTGATCCTGAAACAGGGGTCGGTAATGGATTTGTATTTGTGGAAAATGAGGATTCGGAGTTAAGAAAAGCAATTTTACGCGCTGTCGCTCTATTTGAAGATAAAGAGCTCTGGAGTCAATTAGAAGCTAATGCCCGTTCAGAAGACCGTAGCTGGACTCTCCCGGCAATAGAATATGTTAAGCTTTACCGTTATGCTATCGAGAAGAAGCAAAGAAATTTATCGGCAACCCCAAAAGATTCAGCCCGTCCCTTACCGGGAGAGAGTATGCCTGATTTTGCCGAGGTCCGGGCCGAAGTTTCTCCTCTATGGGATACAGACGAGGTAACTATACTTGG
>WJKZ01000160.1 GCA_014728785.1 Candidatus Omnitrophota bacterium | reverse complement strand
GTATATGGGAGGAGTTTTTAAGAGAATATCGATTTTCCGAATATGCAGGGTCTGTCTTGCTTTACCTGGGAGGGATGTCCGAAAAAGAAAAAAAATACAGTGAGGCTGCGAAGTATTACCGGCGCATAGTAGACGAATACAAAGATTCTCTCTGGTTTCAGGAAGCGTTGTTTTCTCTGGGGCATTTATACTGGAACAAAGGGGAAATAGAAGATGCCGAAGCATATTTTCGCAAGCTGGCCGGCCAAAGTGGCCCGCTTGCGGTTAAGGGTAAATTGTATATGGCGAAAATATTAAGCCAGAAAGGAGAAAAGGAGAAAGCTTTAGCTCTGTATAATGAATTAAGCGAAAACGATTCTGTCTCCGGCATAGCTTTACTTAACAAGGCTTTTTTGCTTAAGGATTTAAAGCAATATTCTGAGGCAGTAGAAGATTTCTACAAAGTCATAAAGAGCGGCTTCGATAACCCCGAGATAAGGTTTTCTCTGGCTCTGTGCCTTGAAAAAACTGGAGATGTAGACAGGGCCATCGGAGAATATTTTAAAGCGATTTATGAATTTTCCGAAGAAAAGGATTCTCTGTCTTCTCAGGAAGGAGCAAAGAATTATGCAGTTAAGTCTTATTTTCGCCTGGCGAAGCTTTATGAGAAGAAAAGCGAAACCAAAGAAGCAGCCAGGATTTACCAAAAGATAATAGATTTAGGAGTGAGTGAGGCAAAGATTGCCGAAAAACGTTTAGAAGAACTGGGTGTTGAATAGTGAGTTAAATTAAGGAGGAATTATGTGGGATTTGTTGCTTAAGAGTGGTTGGCTTATATTGCCTATTCTTATATGTTCATTTTTCGCCTTAGCTATCATTTTAGAGAGATTATTCTTTTATTTTAGTATCAGGATGGACAAAATTTCTATACTTTCTAAAATAATCGATTTAGTTCGTACCGGCAAGATTACCGCCGCTGTTGATCTTTGCGAAAAGAACCCGTTTTATGGTACAAATATATTGAAGGCCGGTTTAATCCACTACGAGGAGTCCAAAAATGTAATACGCGAGGCGATAGAAAATGCTTCGCTTTATGAGATACCCAAACTGGAAAGAAACCTTAATTTTTTAAGCACTATTGCTCACGTTTCACCTCTCCTCGGCCTTTTAGGAACCGTTGTGGGGTTGGTTAAATGTTTTTATGTGATAGAGCAAAAAACAGTGAGTGCGGGTATAGTTAATCCTGCAGATTTGGCAGGAGGTATCTGGGAAGCCCTGATGACTACCGCTGCGGGCTTATGCGTGGCAATACCCAGTTACATAATGTATAACTATTTTGTGCACAAGGTAAATCTTGCTACTTTGACTGCAGAGAGAGCTGCTACGGAATTGTTGGAGATTTTACCTCAGAACAGATATACCGATAGAAGCTGAAGCATAAAGTTATTTTAAACATAAAAGAAAGTTGAGGTTTTAGCTATGAGATTCAAAAAAAGTGCCCGGGTTGAAGTGGGGTTACATCAGATAGATATAGCACCTCTTATTGATTGTGTCTTTTTGCTGATTATATTTTTTATGTTGACTTCGAGCTTTGTAGTAGTTCCCGGTATCAATGTGAAGCTGCCGAAGGCTATAACTTCGGAAAGCATCGACACCCGTACCCTGACGATTGTTATTTCAAGCGAAGATATAATTTATGTTGACGACTCTCCTTATACAGTAAACGAAGTGGAAAATCATATAAAAAAGAGGGAAGGGCTGGACTCAGTCTTTATAAAGGCGGATCGGGATGCAAGCTTAGGCGTGGCTGTAAGAATCTGGGATTTATGCAAAAGACATGGCATAGAGAAGGTCGGTATCGCCACCACCTATGAAGATTAGTTTTAAAAACCCGTTTCCGGATGAAAAATTATTATGAAGTTCCATAAGCCACTTACATTTTGTCTGAGTATTTCATTTTTAGCCCATGCTTTTTTGCTGTCTTCGTTTAATCTGTATATCGAGGCGGAAAAAACCCCATCTTTTCATGTGTGGCCGCACATAATTATCAAACAGGATTTGTTTTTTTCCAAAAAACAAGCTTCTCTGCCCCAGGGGGTGCTGTTTGACGAGGGCAGAGTGCGACGTAGATTATTTTTACTTCCCGGTTATTCGGCGAAACAAAGAGTAGCTGAGCTTGCAAATATGGTTTTAACCGAGACGGAATTAGAAAATGTCGAATACCTGAAGATAGAAAAAAAACCGTCTGCGGATTACGTTTACCTCTGGGGAAGAAGAAAAAAAATTAACCCTTACCAGAAGGAGACGGTTTCTTACAGGGTTCTGGTATCCCCCAAAGGCAAGGTGGTATTTTCCTATCCGGAAAAATTACCTTTTAACTCTCAAAAAAATCTTTATTTTCAGGCTTACGTGAGAGAAGCAACCGTTTTTTTCAGTGATAGATTTTGCTGGACAAAATTAGAGGGGGTAGTACAATAAATGTATATAGAGTTTTCTTTTTTCATCAGTATAACGTTAAGTTTATCACTTACAATAGCATTCCTCCTGGAAAATAATAGCGAAATTTTGCTTAAATTTAATAAAAAAACTCATCTTAAGAGATGTGTATGTGAGATTTGCACTTCTTCTTATTTTGTTTCGATTTTTTCTAAATTATGGAAATGCCCTTTTTGCGGGACTTTAAACAAAAAAAATGATTACTGAAATAGGCATAGTAGCAGGAGAAATCTGGCATTTTCTGGACAGACACGGGAAAGTTACTCTGGAAGAGTTGGTTTCAGGGATTGAAAAACCCCGTGAACTCATTTTTATGAGTTTGGGCTGGCTGGCCAGAGAAGGCCATGTATTAGTAGAATCTCAAGACGATAGTTATATGATAAGTTTAAGAAAAAAGGAAGGGTAAGATGAAACGAGGAGTTGTGATGGTAGTGGTTATAGGTATACTGATGATAATTTTTATACTTATAGCCGGCGCTTTAGCTCTCATGAATCAGGAGACTTATACCGCCGAACATAAAATTGGAAGAATGCGTGCTTTTTATGCAGCTCAGGCAGGGATGGCGAGATCGTTTGAGGATTTAATGAGCAATCCGCAGGTAGATCCTTCAGGCAACCCGGCCTTTACTGTGGGTTCTACCATAGTCGGTTACTCAAGCACCGGAATGCCGGTTAGAATAACTTATACGGATGATAATTCAGGGCCCGGTGGTACCGATCCCCTTACAATAACAGTCGATTACGAACCTTAATTACCCGGATTCTCTATCCGGTAATCCTCTGTCTTTTATTGAAACGTATCTCTTTGTGCGGGTGGACCTTTTTTGATAAAATAGAAAACATTCAGAAAAACGGAGTTGTATTTTTAGGCTTTTTGTGGGGCCGTAGTTCAGTTGGGAGAACGCCTCGTTCGCAACGAGG